>CAZJCA010000004.1:0-47512 GCA_964544505.1 uncultured Oscillospiraceae bacterium | reverse complement strand
GCGCCTAGCGGATTTCGAATCCGCACCCTTCAGCCACTTGGGTACATCTCCATGCACCAGAGCATTATATCAGCTTTGCTGTCAAAAATCAAGGATTATCTTACAGGGGAAAAGAAGTGCTTTTCAAATCCAATGATTTATGATATGATTGTTGCAAATGAGAAGGGGAGAGGAAAATGCAGCACAAACGCATTCTATCAGTGCAGGATATTTCCTGTTTGGGGCAGTGCTCCATGACGGTGGCACTGCCGATTTTGTCCATCTGCGGTCTGGAGACCTGCATTTTGCCCACCATGGTGCTGTCCACCCATACCGGTGGATTGGGCACGCCCCATCGCCGGGATTTGACAGATGATATTTTGCCCACAGCGGAACATTGGAAACAGCAGGGGATCTTGTTTGATGGCATCTGTGTGGGCTATTTGGGAAAAGCGGAACAGGTGCAGATGGTCTGCGAAGTGGCAACAAAGCTTTTAAAGCCTGAAGGAAAACTGATCGTTGATCCTGCCATGGCTGACCGTGGCAAGCTGTACAGCGGTATTGCTCCGGAATGTGGGGAAGAGATGAAGAAGCTGTGCCGACAGGCAGATGTGATCCTGCCCAATTTGACGGAAGCCTATTTGCTGGCTGGATCAAACTATGTGGAGCATCCTTCCAGACAGGAAGTGGAAACGCTGCTGAAAAAGCTGGAACAGCATTTCGGGGGCATGATCTTGCTAACCGGCGTTGGATTTGTGCCGGGAGAAACAGGATTTGCTCTGCGTGACGGCGGAGAGACCCACTTTTATCATCGTCCCATGGTGGGTAGAAGTTACCACGGTACCGGGGATATGTTCACGGCGGCGTTTGCCGGAACATACCTGCAAGAAAGACCTGCCTATGATGCAGCGCTTCTGGCGGCGGAGTTTGTGGGGAAGGTGGCAGAAAAGACCGCCCGGGAACCTGCCCATGACTATGGTACACGATTTGAAGCAGGTTTGCCATGGCTGGCGCAGCAAATGGAATAAAACCATGCCGCAGCGGAAAACCGCTGCGGCACTTTTATAAGCTGAGGTAAGCGTTAGGGCTTGGTGTAGTGTACCGTGTAGGTG
Organism: uncultured Oscillospiraceae bacterium; assembly: GCA_964544505.1. Taxonomy (GTDB): domain Bacteria; phylum Bacillota; class Clostridia; order Oscillospirales; family Oscillospiraceae; genus Faecousia. The sequence continues at coordinate 46,421 of CAZJCA010000004.1, read as the reverse complement.
GGACGACCATCGGAGGTATTTCCCTCCGTGATGGTATAGCCTTCAGGAAGGGCGGTGTCTCCGTACTGCTGGCCTTCAAGGAAAATCACCTGGCAACGGCCGGACTCGTGTGTACAGTGGGGGCAAAGCAATGCCATGCCTTCATCGCCCCAGGCAGGATTCTGGCCTACGAAAGTGCCACCGTAGACCCGGATGGATTGCCCCCAGGAGCCATTGAGTAGGTTGCGACAATTGTTGAAGCAGTCACCGTCCATGTAATAGCCGCCGTCAAAGTAGCCGCCGTTGATGACCAGTTTGCCCTGACCGCCATTGATGCCAATGAAGAAGGAACCGTAGCTGCTGAGGCCGGGGTCGATGGTAAATCTGCCGCTGTTGATGGTCAGGTCACCCCGGGGCGCAATAAAGGAGAAGCCGGGGTTTGCGCCCAAGTCAAAAGCACCGTTGCCGTCAATGACCAGGGAAGATTTATTCCTCAGGTCGATGACTGGGTCGCAGGTTTCGCTGTCTGCGCCATCGGGAAGGGAAATGGTCTTGCCGTTCATATCCAGAACAATGTCGTACTTTTCGTCAACAACAAGAACTTCCGGGTCACCCTCTGTATGGGTTTTGCCGATCACTAGAGAGGAATCCAGCTCAATATCAGCCATCAAAATGACTTTGCCGGATCTGCGCATAGCAGCTTGCAAATCAGCGGCAGTATAAACTTCGGTGACATAGGAGGCGTTGGCATCATACTGGTTGCCGGTGCCGTCATATTCATAAGTATACTGAGTAGCCACCACATTCAGTCCCAGATCCAGGCGCAGACCCCCTGCGACATTATAAAGGTTGTCGTCTTCACCGGGGGTCCACTGGATCTTGACGGTGATCTCTTCTTCCGTTTCTTTCAGCAGGTAGCCTTCATGTATGAAGCTTGCAAGGGGCTGTGCATCTCCACCATTGACGGACACGCTCAAAACATCAAGTAGAGATTTGCGGTTGACAGCTCTGGGGTCAGCCCCCGGAGCTTGGTTGTTGCCTTGGCCACCTTTGTCCGTCACATTCAGGTTGAACTGGTACTTCAGTGCCAGGTTGCCCTCGTTTTTGATAACAAAGGTCTCGCTGACGGATGCGCCGGGCTCCCACAGGATCGGTTCTCCTTCGACATTGCTGAACAGGTCTGCCCGCTCGTCAATGAGTGCCAGCTCGGAATTGACTTTCTGATAAACTGCCAGATCCAAGTGACCGGACTGGATGACATTGACGCCGCTGGCGGCGCTGTCCGTAAACCAGGCATAGGTGGTTCCTGCCAGCATGGAGGCGCACATAGTCACTGCCAGTGCGCTGGTCACCACTGCCTTGCGGATGGGTTTGTTGTTTGCCATAAAAATGACCTCCTACTTTCGTTTTGGCGTAATGCCGTATTTTGCCCATGGTCATGTGAGCAATGAAAGGGCACAAGCAGAACTTATGCCCTTTCATTGCCCCTCCCCCGGAAGGGGGAGAGGACTTTGGAAAATTACATTACAGTGCCGTCGATGGACAGTGATGCACTGCCGACCTTGCGACCGTACAGTTCATGATCGGGGCTGATATGAGAGCCCTGGCTGAGCTTGTTGCCCAGAGTGGTGCAGCCGGTGATGACACCTGTGCCGCCGTTGATGGTGCCCAGAATCTCGCCTACACGCCAGTCACTGGAGTGGGAAGAGGAAATCTTGGTGTTGGTGATGGTGCAGTTGCTGATGGTCAGGCTGCTCAGAGGATCGGCGCCAGCGGTGCCGGCGTGACCCAGAATACCGCCTGCGCTGCCGGTGCTGTTGACGGTGCAGTTGGTAACGGAACAATTCTTGATCTCGGTGACAGCGCAGTCAACATAGCCAACCAGCGCACCAGCGCCGGAAACGCTACTGTCGGTTTCTACAACGGTGTTCACTGCGTGGCAGTTGTCCATTTTCAGGCTGCCTGTGGCATTCATCCAGGAGATAAATGCACCATTGCCCAGATAATTGGGATTGGTGGAGGCGATGGTGGAGTCAGCAATGGTCAGATTCTTGATGGTCAGATTGTTGGCAGCGTTGCCATTGAACAGGGATGTGGTCAGGCCGCTGATGATATGACCATTGCCTTCTACAGTGATGTCGCCGCTGAAGTTCAGGGAAGTCCAGCTGTCGGTCAGGCGATAATCGTGTTCCAGAGTGATCACACCATTAACAGGTGTCATGATCTGAGCCAGCTGGGCAGCGGTGATGGGCTGGAAGAAACCTGCGCCCTGATCGTAAGTATTGCTGAAGCCGTCGTATTCATAGGTGTACTGGGTAGCCAGCACGGAAACACCCAGGTCGATTTTCAGACCGCCGGAGACATTGTACTCGTTGTCCCTGTCGCTCTGAGGCCATGCGATAGTGACCTTGATGGTATCGATATCGGCGTTTTCCAGAAGAACGCCCTCGTAGATCAGGTCAGCCAGAGGCTTGGCCTGACCGTCGTTAACAGAAACAGTCAGCACATCGGCCAGGGTCTTGCCGCTTGGGGTCTCTGTGGCATTTGTGAAGTTGATCTTGAACTGATACTTCAGCGCCAGATTGCCCAGGTTGCGGACATAGAAGGTCTCAGAGACAGATGCGCCGGGCTCCCACAGGATCGGCTGGTCGTTGATGTTGTCAAAGAGTTTCGTCAGGTTGTCGATGGGTGCCGAACAATTATTAACCTTGTGGGAAACGCCCAGTTTCAAGTTGCCGGACTGGATGGTGTTGACACCGCTGGAAACGGAGTCGGTGAACCACGCAAAGGTGGTGCCTACGAGCATGGACAGGCACATCATAATTGCCAGTGTGCTGGTCAGCAATGCTCTGCGAAGGGGTCTGCTGTTTTTCATTTGTTTTTTCCTCCTTAAAGAAATAAATAGTATTTATTTAATCACGGTATCCGTGGTTAAACCTTGGCTGGATCCAGTTGCGGCATTTCAGCTTCTTTTTGATCTGGTTGCTCCATTTGGGCTTTCATGGCCAGAAGTTCCTGCATCATCCGTTGGGTGTCGGCTCGCTCTGCGGCGATTTGATCTCGTTCTGCCTGCAATTGTGCACGCTGTTCTGCCTTGTATTTCCGAAACAGTTGGATGCATCGGAGTGCCTCTGTGGCAATAAGCAGCATGAATGGAAGGAAAATGCACAGTAAATACCCCGGTGTTGTTTTCAGAAACTGAAAGAAATGCCCCAAATTTGGAATGTGGGTTTTATATTTACCCAACACATAGGGATAGGTAACGATGGTTTCATCATCGATATCCGTGGTGGTGCCGTAGGTGATGAAGCCCGGCTCGCCTTTGGCGTTGGCTGTCAACCGGCGGATCTTGTGGGTGACGATCTTACCGAAGTTTTCCCGATTTTGGGAGATGTAGGAGATAATGTCGCCCTCTTTCAGTGTGGCGGGATCAACTTCCTTTATCAGAGCCAAATCTCCGGCATCGAAATCCGTTTTCTTCATGGAGTCGGAGAGGATGATAAAAGCCTTATAGCCAAACAGACTCCGATCTGACTGATCAAAAGTGGATACGGATACGATGGTAAAGATCATCATGGCTGCGGTAACGGCTACCAGTAGCCAGACAAATACGCTGCGTAGGATCTTTAATGCCTTCATGGATACACTCCTTCGCTATATTGCTGATAAGAATAAGCCTGCGCTTGGATCGCCTCAGCGTGAATGGTAAATTGTAAACTCATATTTTGAGCACTGTTTTCCTTGTCCTCCGGGAAATAGAAGAGGACTGTCAGATTTTTTCGTTGTCCGGCGTAGAGCACATCAACGGTGTCAATGGCGTTGGTACGGGTCAGCTGATCGGCGGTGGCGCAGTAGAGAATATCGTCACCATCTTTGATGGTGATGGTCAGCACATTTGCAAGTTCTCCGGACAGATCATCAAAATACAGTCGGTAGTAAACACTGTCTGTACTGCTGTTTTCGATAAAAAAATCCCGTTCCACTGTCATACCTGGCTGGAACAGTATTTCGTGTTCCTGGATCAGAGGGGATCCGTCGTTAAGGTTTATATGGATCGCTCCGGTATGGAAGGCGTTGTCGGTGACAGAAATGCCGCTATGGGTCAGTTCCAGGGTGGTCAAAACCAGACATCCTGACAGCATAGATACCAGGACGATGCCAATGATCAGTTTCTCTTCTGTGGTCGGTTTACGCATATTTTTGCCCTCCTTTGTCTCTGCGTTCTTCAATAAGAACAGTTAAGACCAAAGCGCCGGTCCCTGCTGCACCAAGAACAAGCAGCACTGTGACGATTTTGCGAACGATGGTGGAGTGAAGATCCTCTGTTTCTGATGCCCACCAGTGAAGAGCAGCATTAAGATCCAGATTTTGATATGACTGATCGGCAGATGGATCCAGATAGATGGTTACATCGTACGGGATGTCCTGGGTGACTTTCTGGGGAGAAGTCAGCGTATGGGTGAGAGTGGGCATGGTGTCGATCGGACCGTCGTAGAGTAATTCTCCGGTTGAAGGCAAATTTACTTTGATTTTCATTACTTTGGCCAGCTCTTCATTGCCGGAATCAACGGAGGAGTTAAAACATAAAGTAATGCGATCCTGGTAAGTGATATTTACATGGTAACGCTTGGTTTGACTGTCGCCGGGGAACAGATTTTCGGCGTGGAGGGATGCAGCGTTTTCGGCCTGATCGTCGGAGAGGACGACCTCTGCTGCACTGATAGGGACGGTAGTGCCTTTGTCGGAGTTTGCAAACTGTGTTGTGGTGGATCTTTGTTGCTGACTGTAAAAGGTTGCTGCAATCAAAATGATACAACTTAAGATCAGAAGTACAGCCAGTACCGTCGTGGATCGGGGCATAATTTTGCGGATTTTATCTCTCATCGTTAAAACTCCTTTTTATAAAATCTTGTAAATTTTCCGATGAAATGGGTATAAAAGCGAGAAAAAGTGGCAAATATATTTGCTTTGTCTATGTGCTGGGGTGAAAGCAAATTTTTTATAGCACGCCGCATATGCAAATAAAATCAAAAGCAGTCGCTTGGAAGAATTATGTTTTTATCTAGATTTTTTCCGTATTGTAGAAAGAAAAAACCATGTAAAAAACCGTCTTTCCCGAAGGAAAGACGGCGAAAAAGAAAAGGCCGAAAGTCATGCACTGACTTTCGGCCTTTGGCACCCCAGAGAGGACTCTAACCTCCGACCTTCCGCTTAGGAGGCGGACGCTCTATACAACTGAGCTACTAGGGCGTATATAACGCCCCTATTGTAGCGAAAAAAAGATGCGCTGTCAATGAAAAAACGGCACAATTTTCAAAAGTCGTTGCATATAATGGGGCAAAAACAGTGGAAGGAGCGTGAAATAATGGACGGCGAACAGCGGACAGAACGGGCAGTGGAGCGAGATATTGATGACCTGATTTTTGAAGGGGAGCAATGGTATCCCAGCGAACGATAAGCAAACCGGGTGTATGCCCGGTTTGTTTTTTGCAAAAATTTCAACTTTCCTCTTTACATATAGCCATTTTTCGGCTATAATAAGCGATAATGCCTTACTATGGAGAAATGACAATGAATATTGAATTTGATAGCTATAAACAAAAATTGAATGATTGCCGTCCGGCACTGGATGGCCTGTCCGATTCTTTGAATATGGAAGGCCTGCGCAATGAGCTGGAGCGTCTGCACGCTATGCAGGAAGCTCCCGGTTTCTGGGACGATCCCGATAAAAGCCAGAAGATCGTGGTGAAGGTCAAGCAGACCGAGCACAAGGTGGAGCGGTACGAAAAAATGTGCGCCACTTGGGACGATCTGATGACCATTTGCGAAATGGCCGCCGAAGAAGACGACGACTCCATGCTCGACGAACTGAAAGAGGGCTATGAGAAGCTGACCGTTGAAATGGAGAGCTGCCGTCTGGAAACGCTGCTTACCGGCAAGTATGACCACAATAATGCGATTATGAGCTTCCAGGCTGGCGCAGGCGGCACGGAAGCCCAGGACTGGTGCCAGATGCTTTACCGTATGTACACCCGTTGGGCTGAGCGCAGCGGTTTTGAGTATCAGATCCTGGATTATCAGGAAGGTGACGAAGCAGGTCTGAAATCGGCATCCATTCTGGTCACCGGCGAAAATGCTTACGGCTTCCTGAAAGGAGAGAATGGCGTTCATCGTCTGGTGCGTGTGTCTCCTTTTGATGCCAATGCCCGTCGTCAGACCTCTTTCTCTGCCATTGAAGTCATCCCTGAGATCGAAGACGAGTCCGAGGACTTCGAGATCCGTCCCGAAGATTACGAGATGCAGGTCTATCGTTCCTCCGGTGCAGGTGGTCAGAAGGTCAACAAGACTTCCTCTGCTGTCCGTCTGATCCATAAGTCCGGCATCGTGGTGTCCTGCCAGACCGAGCGTAGCCAGTTCCAGAACAAGGAGACCTGTCTGAGAATGCTCCGGTCCAAGCTGGTGGAGATCCGTGAAAGAGAGCATCTGGCAAACATTGCAGACATTAAGGGTGTCCAGCAGAAGATCGAATGGGGCAGCCAGATCCGCAACTATGTGTTCATGCCCTATACGCTGGTCAAGGATACGCGTACCGGGTGCGAAACTTCCAATGTCAACGGTGTGATGGACGGCGCGCTGGATCCGTTTATTGAGGCTTATCTTAATTGCCTGTCCACCGGCAACTGGGTGCAGAAATAAATTGTAAAAAGTCCTGTTTTAGGGCTTGCAATATTTGTTTGCTCGTGGTATAATACCTTGGCAATTTGTATTTCGCCGTATTTGGGCGATGGATATTTTTACGATGATCCGCAATACGCAGCACCTGCTGTCAGCGGAGGGAGGGTATAAAAATGGCAATTCTGAAGTATGTTCTGATCGCTCTGGAAGTGATCGCCAGCATCGCACTGATCGTTGTTGTTCTGCTGCAGTCCGGTAAGGAAGACGGCCTGGGCGCTGCTATTTCCGGCAAGACCGACACTTACATGGGCAAGAATAAGACCAGCTCTCTGGATCAGCTCGCCGCAAAGTCCACCAAGTGGATCGCTCTGGCTTGGATCCTGCTGGCTCTGGGTCTGAACCTGATCTGATTTCTAAAAATAAAACCACGAGGGATATCCTTCGTGGTTTTTGTTTTTATCATGGACATTTCTTCCTGGCTGTGCTAAAATAAGACTATCTTTGAAAAGGAGAGCAATTCTATGAACGGTATGAAACTGGCAGGGTTGAAACCTGCTGCTGTTTTTGACTATTTTGAGCAGATCTGCTCCATGCCCCATGGCTCCGGCAACACAAAGATCATCAGCGATTATCTGGTGGCGTTTGCAAAAGAGCAGGGGCTGCGCTACATTCAGGATGAACTGAACGATGTCATCATTTTCGTTCCCGGCACTTGTGACATGGAGGATCACGCACCTGTGATCATTCAGGGGCACATGGATATGGTCTGCGAAAAGGATGCGGATTGTCCCATCGATATGGACAAAGAAGGACTGGATATCACCCACGACGGTAACTATGTCTTTGCAAACGGCACCACGCTGGGCGGTGACGATGGAATTGCTGTGGCTTTTGCCATGGCTCTGGCAGCGGATAAAACCATTGCCCATCCGCCGCTGGAAATCGTCATTACCGTGGACGAAGAGACCGGTATGTACGGCGCAGCAGGCATTGACCTTTCCATGCTGAAAGGCAGAATGCTTTTGAATATCGACTCCGAGGATGAGGGAATCTTCACCGTGGCCTGTGCCGGTGGCGCTCGCTCTACCATTCGTGTCAAAGCGGAGCGGAAGCCTGTTTACGGCCCTTGTGTGAAACTGGTGGTAGACGGCTTGCAGGGCGGTCACTCCGGTGTGGAGATCCACAAAAACCGTGCCAACGCATCTAAAGTCATGGGCGAATTTTTGCGCCGTATCAATGAAAAGACCCCTCTGGCACTGACTGCTTTTGGCGGCGGCTCCAAGGATAATGCCATCCCTCGTAGCTGTGAAGCAACTTTTGTGGCGTTGGGCAATGATCTGGAGTTTATCAATGATATCGCTGCGCAGCTGCAGGCAGAAATTCGTGAGAATTACGCTGAGCCGGAAGCGGTGGTGGATGCTTTTAATGTGGAAGCAATGGGCGGCAACGCCGTTTCTGCCGAGGACAGCAAGAAGCTGATCGAGCTTGTTTGCGCTGTGCCCAATGGCGTGCAGGCCATGAGCACCCAGATCCCCGGTCTGGTGCAGACCAGCCTGAATTTGGGCATCTCCAAGCTGGAAGAGGAATTAAGACTGACCTTCTCCGTCCGCAGCTCTGTCAACCGGGAAAAGGAAGAACTGCTTGCTAAGCTTCGCACGCTGGCAGAGCAGTACAACGGTTCTTATAGTCAAAAGGGAGAATATCCTGCCTGGGAGTATAAGGAAGAGTCTGTCCTTCGGGATACCATGGTGGATGTGTATGCCAAGATGTTTGGCAAGCAGGCACAGGTGGTTGCCATCCATGCAGGTCTTGAGTGCGGCCTGCTGGGCGAAAAGCTGCCCGGTCTTGACTGCGTTTCCATCGGCCCGGAGATGCACGACATCCACACCAGCCGTGAAAAGCTGGGCATCGCCTCTGTGGAGCGCACCTGGGAATTTGTGAAGGAAGTGCTGAAAGCACTGTAATAGAAAGCACATCCACCGAAAAAAGGGTGGATGTGCTTTTTGCATAGTTTGTCCCTTGCCGTCATAGGCTTAGGCGAGGGGGGAGCGCTGTGGAGCGGAAACGATCCATTTTTTATAATGCACTGATGTTGACAGGGGTGAATTTGTTGCTGCGCCTGGTATCCACCTCGTTTCAGGTGTTTATTTCCGGGCGCATTGGGGCAGGGGGCGTGGGACTGCTGCAACTGGTAATGTCGGTGGCGTCTTTATCGATGACTGCCGGTATGGCAGGGGTGCGGACAAGTACCATGTACCTGACAGCGGAAGAACTGGGAAAAAACCGAAAGCAAAATGTGACCTGGATCTTGTCCGGCTGTGTGGTTTATAGTTTGATTTTTAGCGTGGGTGTGGGCATGGTGGTCTACGGCTTTTCGCCGAAGATCGCCCGGGATTGGATCGGGGATGTTCGTACCATCGGAGCCATCCAGCTGTTTGCGGTGTTTTTGCCGGTCAGTTGCCTGAGTGGTGTGATGAGTGGCTATTTTACCGCTGCCAACCGCATCGGTATGCTGGCGGCGGTGGAGGTGGCGGAGCAGCTTTGCTCCATGGCGGTGACGGCCTGCGCTTTAATATTTTGGGCAGGTCATGATATTGGCAGAGCCTGCCAAGCAGTGGTGCTGGGCGGCTGCGCAGGCAGCTGCCTGACACTTTGCAGCCTTGTGATCCTGCGTATTCGGGAAAATGCAAAAACAGGGGAACGGCTCCCGGTAGCTCGGCGGCTGACGGCTATTGCACTGCCTTTGGCGCTGGCAGACGATTTAAAGGTGGGGATCACCACCACGGAAAACCTGATGGTGCCCAAACGGCTGGCACTTTACAGCGGGGCAGGAAATGCGCTGGCACAGTTTGGCACAGTCTGCGGTATGGTGTTCCCGGTGCTCATGTTTCCAGCGGCGATTTTATACGGTCTGGCAGATTTGCTGATCCCGGAGATGGCACGGTGTAATGCCTCCGGCAGCCGCCGACGCATTCGCTATCTGACCCGACGAAGTCTGCGGCTGGCACTGTTTTATGGTGTTGCCTGCGGAGGAACGATGTTTGTGCTGGCAGAGCCGCTGTGTATGATCCTCTACCAAAGTCAGGAGGCAGCGGAGTATTTGCGCTGGTTTGCCTGGCTTTCTCCCATGCTGTACTGTGATGCGGTGGTGGATGCCCTCAATAAAGGACTGGGAAAACAGCAAATTTGCGTTCGCATCAATATTTTTACTTCCATTATGGATGTGGTGGGGCTGTACATTCTGCTGCCAACACTGGGCATGCGAGGCTATTTTATCAGTTTTTTGCTGAGCCATGCGGTCAATGCGGCTATGAGTTTGGGATTGCTGCTGAAAATCACTGATTTGCATATCCCTGTGCGTGTGCCGATCATGACGGTAGCAGCGATGCTTGGAGCGGTATTTGCCACCGGATTTTTGGGGGAACCGGTAATAAAAGCGGTGGCTTATTTGCTGCTGATCTTTGCTGGACTGTATTTGAGTGGCATTTTGTATGGTGAGGACCTGCGCTGGCTGGGTACTTTGGTGGGGATTGGAAAAAAGAAAGAAAAAATCTGATTTTTTTCAAAATAACATTTGACAAATGGGGCAAATACCTGTATAATATCCAAGCATGATTGTGGAGAAGGGGGATACTATGCTGTTAGGACTGTCTAAGATAATCGATTGTCCCGGTGCCAGTGTTCCGTTTTCTACCGATCTTGATCTGAGCGATCTTCGCTACGGTACTTGCAACCCGGTGTCTGAGCCTGTAAAGGCGGAAGGCGTGGTGCGTAACACCGCCGGTGTGCTGATGATGAAAGGTGCAATTACCACCTGCATCCACGGTATCTGCGACCGCTGTGCCACCGAGTTTGCCCGAGAGATGGAAATCCCTCTGGATGTGGTGCTGGTGACAGAACTTGCCGACGAAGAGAACGAAGATGAATGGGTATTCCCTCTGGAGGGAGACAGCGCCGATTTGGAAGACATTATTCGCACCGTGTTTGTGCTGAATATGGATACCAAGCTGCTGTGCAAGGAAGATTGCAAAGGACTTTGCCACCGCTGTGGCAAAAATCTCAACGATGGCCCTTGCAGTTGCCAGAAGGAGCTCGATCCCCGTTTTGCTGCTTTAAAGCAGCTTCTGGAAAAGTAAAAACATTATGAAAGCTGTTTAAAAGCAGTTCGACCAAGGAGGTGTCATCCATGGCTGTCCCTAAGTGTAAAGTGTCCTCTGCCCGCCGTGATAAGCGTCGTGGCTCCAACTGGAAGCTGTCCGCTCCCAGCGTTGCTGTTTGCCCCAAGTGCGGCGAGACCGTTATGCCTCACAGAGCTTGTAAGGCTTGCGGTACCTACAATGGCCGTCAGGTCCTGGCCGCCAAGGCTGACTAAGGCAGAAAAAGCAAGAGGAAGGCAATCGCCTTCCTCTTTTTTCTGTTTTTGGAAAGAAATAACAGGTTTTTGTTGCTTTTGCAGCAAAACTGTGGCATAATAAAAAAGATATATACCCCTATTGAAAGGATGTGTTTCCATGGCAAAACCCTTAGTGGCCATTGTTGGTCGACCCAATGTGGGTAAGTCCATGCTTTTTAACAAGCTGACGGGACACCGTACCTCCATCGTGGAGGACACCCCCGGTGTTACCCGTGACCGTATTTACGGCGACTGTGAATGGTGCGGTCATAATTTCTCTCTGGTGGATACCGGCGGTATCGAGCCCAATACGGAAAATGATATGCTGAAGTTTATGCGCCGCCAGGCAGAGATCGGTATTGAACTGGCAGACTGCATCGTCATGGTGGTGGATGTGCACACCGGCGTTACTGCTGCCGACCAGGATGTAGCCACCATGCTGCGCAAATCCGGCAAGCCTGTGGCGGTGGCAGTCAACAAGTGCGACTCCATTGGCCCTGTGAATTTGGCTGTTTATGAGTTCTATGGACTGGGGATCGGCGACTTGTTTGAAGTTTCCGCCCTCCACGGTCACGGTACCGGCGATCTGCTGGACTGGTGCGTGGAGCAGTTCCCGGAAGGCTATGAGCAGGAAGAAGACAGCGATATTATCAAAGTCGCCATCGTTGGTAAGCCCAATGTAGGCAAGTCCAGCCTGCTTAACCGTATTCTGGGGGAGGAGCGAGTCATTGTTTCCAATGTGGCAGGTACCACCAGAGATGCCATTGACTCCTATTTTGAGAATGAAACCGGCAAGTATTGTCTGATCGATACCGCCGGTATGCGCCGTAAGAGCAAGGTGGACGATGCCATCGAGCGTTACTCCAATATGCGCTCCATCAATGCCATTGAGCGGGCAGATGTGTGCCTGATTTTGGTAGATGCCAACGACGGTGTTACCGATCAGGATACCAAGATCGCCGGACTTGTCCACGAAGCAGGCAAGGCTGCCATCATCGTGGTCAACAAATGGGATGCGGTGGAGGATAAGGAAACCAACACCATGCGAGATAAGGAACTGGCAGTCAAGGATGGCCTGAGCTACATGACTTATGCTCCTGTGGTTTTCCTGTCGGCATTGACCGGTCAGCGTGTGGACAAGCTGTTCCCTCTGATCCAGGAGGTACACAAGCAGAATACCAGCCGTATTACCACCGGCGCACTGAACTCCATTTTGGCAGAGGCTACCGCCCGTGTGCAGCCGCCTTCTGACAAGGGTCGTCGCCTAAAGATCTATTACATGACCCAGGCAGGCACCAAGCCGCCTCATTTTGTCATTTTCTGCAATGATGCTAGACTGTTCCACTTCTCTTACCAGCGCTATCTGGAAAATCAGATCCGGGAAGTGTTTGGACTGAAGGGAACGCCCGTGCGTATCACCATTCGACAGAAGGGCGACAAGGAGGACTAATCTCATGTGGTATCCACTGTTGATTGGATCGCTGGCAGGATATCTGCTGGGCAATCTCAATGGTGCGGTGTGTATCTCCACGCTGAAAGCGAAAGAGGATGTCCGCACCCACGGAAGCGGCAATGCAGGTTTGACCAATTTTGTCCGCAACTACGGCACAAGAAGCTCTGCTTTGGTCATTGCCATCGACGCAGTGAAGACCGTACTGGCCTGCTTGTTGTGCGGCCTGCTCTTAGCACCCTACGGCCTTCAGGTGGAAGGCAAGATGCTGGGCGGCGTGGCAGTGACCTTGGGACACAATTTTCCGGCCACTTTGGGATTCCGAGGGGGCAAGGGAATTATGTGTGGGGCAGCGATCGCCTTGTGTATCGACTGGAGGATCTTTTTGATCCTGTTTGCGATTTTTGCGCTGGCGGTGATGCTGACGAGATATGTGTCCCTTGGCTCTATTTTGGTGGCGGTCGGCTTTGGTGCTGGATTTGCGATTTATTACTGGGACAGACCCTGGGTGGTGGCAGGTGCCGTATTCTTGGCTGTACTTGCGATCTTTATGCATCGGGAAAATATTGCCCGACTGCTTCACGGCACGGAGTCTAAACTTTCGTTAAAGAGGAAATCAGCATGAAAGCAGCAGTTGTAGGAAGTGGTGCCTGGGGCACGGCATTGGCGATCTGCCTTTGTAAAAACGGTCACGAGGTAAGTCTTTGGGTTCGCTCTGAACAAAAAGCGGAGGAAATGACCGCCAGCCGGATCAATCCCCGGTTGCCGGGAGTGGAACTGCCCACAGAACTGAAAATTACCGCCGATATTTCTTGTGTGTCGGAAAAAGATATGGTGGTCATGGCAAGCCCGTCTTTCGCCCTGCGGGAGATCAGCCGCCAAGTAGCGCCGTATTTGGACGCACATGCTGTGCTGGTATCTGTTACCAAGGGCATCGAGGAGGAAACGCTTCTTCGGATGAGTCAGGTGGTGGAGCAGGAAACAGGACACACTGTGGTTGCGCTGACCGGCCCCAGCCATGCGGAAGAAGTGGCTTTGGGCATTCCCACCGGATGTGTGGCAGCTTGTCCCGATCAGGGGAAGGCAGAAATGGTGCAGGATGCATTTATGTCTGATTTCTTCCGTGTCTACACCAGCCCTGATATCGTGGGTGCAGAACTGGGTGGTGCATTGAAAAATGTCATCGCTCTGTGCACCGGCGTGACCGATGGGCTGGGCTTGGGGGATAATACAAAGGCCATGCTCATGACTCGGGGGCTGACAGAAATGGCTCGATTGGGTGTTTTTTTGGGTGCCAGCCGGGATACCTTCGCAGGACTGGCAGGTGTAGGCGATTTGATTGTGACCTGCACCTCAGTTCACTCCAGAAATCGCAAAAGCGGCGTGTATATCGGGCAGGGTAAAAGTCCGGTGGAAGCCATGGATGCGGTGGGCGCTGTGGTAGAAGGCTATTATGCAACGAAATCTGCATGGACTTTAAGTCAGCAGCAGGGGATCGATATGCCCATCGTGGGCGCAGCTTACGCTGTGCTCTATGAAGGGGCTACTCCAGAGGAAGCAGTGCAGAAACTCCTGTCCCGGCAGAAAAAAGCCGAACTGGAAGATGCCAGATGGATGTAAAAAACGAGCCTATTGCATTGCAATAGGCTCGTTTCGAGTTTATATGGTTTTTCTAAGTTGTTGACAGGACCCCAAAAGAGTAACAAAAAACGGCATTGAAAATCAATGCCGTAATTTATTTTGCAGGGAAATCAGACAGCACGCTCAACCTTGTTGGAACGCAGACATCTGGTACAAGCGTACACATGGCACGGGGTACCGTTGACAACAGCCTTGACCCGCTTGACATTGGGCTTGACAGCACGGTTGGAACGTCTGTGGGAGTGGGAAACCTTGATACCAAAGGTTACGCCCTTACCGCAAAAATCACACTTCGCCATTCGTTGCACCTCCCATCCGAATTAAAAACTCACGAAATGACGCTTTTCACAAGCGCTAGAATATGATACCAGAGATTGTGAGAAAATGCAAGCATTATTTTTACTTTTTTCTGAAATTTTTTTAAAAAACTGATTGCTATTCCGGTGTAACCCGGCTATAATGGTTTCAATAAGAGAGAAAGAGGTGGTTTGATGGCTGACATTTACTCTTTGGCGCTGAAGACATTGGTAGAAGAGTTCGACCTTCAAGTGGAATTTGCTTCCTCTGATTACAACTCTATTTGCCTGACAGTGGCGGATGTGGCAAGACCCGGTTTGCTGCTGGCGGGGTTCTTTGACCATTTCGAGCCTCAGCGGCTGCAAGTGTTGGGCAATGTGGAAATGAGCTATCTGAGCAAACTGCCGCCGGAGCGGCAGGAGGAGATCTACGATAAGCTGTTCTCCTTTAAGATCCCGGCACTGCTGATCGCCCGTGGGTTGCAACCTCATGACAGCTGCATTGCCATGGCAAAGAAACACAATGTGTCGATTTTGCGCAGCAAAGAACCAACCTCTGCTATTTTGTCCGCATTGATCGCCTACCTGCGTGACGAGCTGGCACCCCGTATTACCCGGCATGGTGTGCTGATCGAAGTTTATGGCGAAGGAATTTTGCTGACCGGCGAAAGCGGCATGGGTAAAAGTGAGACGGCTGTGGAACTTTTGAAGCGTGGTCACCGATTGATCGCCGATGATGCGGTGGAAATTCGCAGAAGTGCCGGCAATATGCTGATCGGCACAGCCCCGGAGGTCATCCGAAATTATATTGAACTGCGTGGCATTGGTATCATCAATGTGGCACGGCTGTTTGGCATGGGCGCAGTCAAGGCGGAAAATGAGATCAATCTGGTGGTCAATATTGAACCCTGGAACAGCAAAAATGTCTACGACCGCTTGGGCGCAGATGAAATGTATACAGAGCTTTTGGGCGTGAAAGTGCCGACTTACAATATTCCCATCACCCCGGGACGAAATCTGGCAGTGATTTTGGAAGTGGCGGCGATGAATAACCGTCAGCGGAAGATGGGCTATAATGCAGCGCTGGAGCTGACAGAACAGATCAACCGTAGTTTTGATGCAAATACAGGAAATAATCTATGAAAGAATTGACCATTGGAACCAATGATGCCGGGCAACGGCTGGATCGATTTTTAGCCAAAGCAGTACCGCTGCTGCCGGCATCTCTGGCGCAGAAATATATTCGCTTAAAGCGGATCAAGCTCAACGGCGGTCGTGCGCAACGGGACAGCCGCTTAAACGCCGGTGATGTGCTGCAATTGTATATTAATGATGAGTTTTTCGACAAACCCCGAGAGGATAACGCTTATCTGACGGTGGCAACGCCAAAGCTGAACATCGTTTACGAGGATGAAAACATTCTTTTGGTGGACAAGCGGCCCGGTGTTGCTGTCCATCCCCACGATGGTGCGGAGTATGGCCGCACGCTGATCGACCATATCCAGTCCTACCTTTACCAGAAAAAGGAATGGCAGCCTCGGCTGGAAAATTCCTTCACTCCGGCGCTTTGCAACCGCATTGACCGCAATACCGGCGGCATTGTCATTGCCGCCAAGACAGCGGAAGCGCTGCGTGTGATGAATCAGAAAATCAAGGATCGGGAGCTGGACAAGCGGTATTTGGCAATCGTCGAAGGAACGCCCAAGCCCAAAGAGGGGAGCCTGAAAGGTCATCTTTTTAAAGATGCCAAGAAAAATCGAGTGTTTGTTTCTGATAAGCCCCAACCGGGGAGCAAATCCTGCCAGACCAATTACAAGGTTTTGACCAGTGCGAATGGCCTTTCTCTGGTGGAGTGTGAACTGATCACCGGTCGTACCCATCAGATCCGTGCCCAATTTGCCCACGCAGGTCATCCGCTTTTGGGGGATGGCAAGTATGGAAAATTGGATAAGCGGTTTGATCGGAACTATCAGGCACTGTATTCCTACAAACTGACCTTCACCTTTACCACCGATGCAGAAGGTTTGGGTTACCTGAACGGGAAAAGTTTCCAAGTGGAAAAGGTGGACTTTGTGCAGGAGTATTTTCCGGATTATAAATAAAAAACGGAGGCGATTGCCTCCGTTTTTATGTATTTTAGTGGGTTTCCAGCCAGTCATTGACCTTGGCACGAGCCAGACGCTGAATGTCCTCGCCGGGGTAGGGAGAAGCTTCACCGCCACGGGTGTAAATGAAGTACAGGCCACCTTCGTTCTGGAACAGGATCTCCTCGTAACCGGCAGGGTCGCCATAGGTGCCGTAGGTACACTTTTTGATCAGGGTAGCGGTTTCGGAATCATATTCTTTCTTGTAGATGATTTTCTTCATGATATTGACCTCCTTTCCCATTTGATCTGTTTTTGATTATTATATAATATTTTTGAAATAATGCAAGTCCTTTTTCGGGAAAAGCCCTATTTTTAACTTCGATTTGTTTGAAGGCGTTAGTTTTGATATGAAAACAGACTTTAAAATTCGTTAAAATGCACAATGTATGCGACATGATATGCGCAAATCACGCTTTTTTCGACGCAGATATGGCTTGCTCCAAGTGCAGATCTGTGATAAAATGAACAAAGGAAAGGCGGTGCGGAGATGAAGGATATTCCCATGTTTACCACGGAGTTTGGTATTGCCAGTTTGATTTTGGCAGAAATTCCATATCAGCAAACAGCGTATATTCGCATCCAAAGCTGTTTGCCGGGAGAAATTGATAATCTGCTTTCGGAGTGCAGGGGATTTTGCAGAGCCTGCGGCGCAGAAAAGATTTTTGCCACCGGCGATGATCAGCTGGAAAAGTATCCCTTATACAGTATTATTTACGAAATGCGAGGGCGTTTTTCGGAGGGGGCACAGGCAAACTTATGGCCGATGACGGAAGAAACATTGGATACCTGGCGACAAATTGCCAACGAACGGATGAAAGGTGTGGACAACAGCGCCACCATCACTGCCTCCTATGCAAAGAAATTGCTGGATGAAGGTGGTGCTTACTTCGTCCATGAAAATGATGAGCTGCTGGGGATCGGTCTGGTGCAGGATAATACCCTGCATTTGATCGCCGCAACAAAACCGGGTGCAGGGGAAAGGGTGCTCAGAACACTGCTTTCCTTGTGCCCCCAAGAACAAATTCGCCTGGAAGTTGCCTCCACAAACCACCGTGCCATCCGGCTTTACGAGCGTTTGGGCTTTCTGAAAACCGGGGAAAAGTCCAGATGGTATCAAGTTTTATAAATTATTTTCGGATGTGCAGGAAAAATACTTGACATCAATGATGCGGTATGCTATAATACCTCAGGTTTCAAGGGGAAACTCTTGACAGGAGGGACGACATGGACGCATTTGAAATTATTTTGCTGTTTGATACCTATGGCGAAATGCTGACGGAAAAGCAGCGGGAATATCTGGATATGCGTTACAATCAGGATATGTCCCTGGGCGAGATCGCCACTGTGCAGGGCGTCAGCCGCCAGGCGGTATTCGACAATTTGAGTCGAACGGAAGCGCTGCTGCACAAAATGGAAGAAAATATTGGCTGTGTTCGTCGGGATCGGGCTGCAAGTGCCGCCGTTTCCAAGATCACAGATGCTATGGCGGCGCTGGAGGGGAAAGTAGATCCCCAAGTTGCAGAAGCTGTCTGCCAATTGAAGGCCGCCCTCGATTTACTAAAGGAGTAAAGCAATGGCATTTGAAGGCTTAACCGAAAAGATTTCCGCAACCTTCAAAAGACTCCGTGGCAAAGGCCGCCTGAAAGAGTCCGATGTCAAGGAGGCTATGCGTGAGATCCGCATGGCACTGCTGGAAGCGGATGTCAGCTATAAGGTGTGTAAGGATTTTACCAAATCCGTCACCGAGCGCTGCGTGGGCACGGATGTTTTGGAGTCTCTGACCCCGGCGCAGATGATCGTCAAGATCGTCAATGAGGAGCTTACAAAGCTGATGGGCTCCGATATCAAGCACATTACCATCAATCCCAATGGCCCCACGGTTGTGATGCTGGTGGGCTTGCAGGGTGCAGGTAAGACCACCAATGGTTCCAAATTGGCAGGTCTGATGAAGCGGCAGGGAAAAAATCCTTTGCTGGTCGCCTGTGACATTTATCGTCCTGCGGCTATACAGCAGCTGAAAGTTTGTGGCGAAAAGCTGGGCATTCCCGTATTTGAGCGGGGCACACAGGATCCTGTGGAAACTGCCAAGGAAGCAGTGCTTTATGCTCGTCAGCGTGGTCACGATATGGTATTTTTGGATACCGCAGGCCGCCTGCATGTGGATGAAGCGCTGATGGAAGAACTGAAAAACATCAAAGACACCGTCCACCCGGATGAGATCATGCTGGTGGTGGATGCCATGACCGGTCAGGATGCGGTCAACGCCGCAGAAAGCTTCAACAACTGGCTGGATATTGATTCTGTGATGCTGTCCAAGCTGGATGGCGATGCCAGAGGCGGTGCAGCGCTGTCTGTCCGTGCCATTACCGGAAAGCCGGTGAAATTCGCCGGTATGGGCGAAAAGCTGGAAGATATCGAGCCGTTCCATCCCGATCGGATGGCCAGCCGAATTCTGGGCATGGGCGATGTGCTAAGCCTGATCGAGAAGGCCGAAAAGGCATACGATGCCAAGAAGGCCGCCGAGATGGAAGAAAAGCTGCGCTCCAACCGCTTTACGCTCCAGGATTTCTACGACCAGATGGTGCAGATGAAGTCTATGGGTTCTATGCAGGATATTTTGGCTCAGCTGCCCGGTGGCGGTTCTATGAAGAACATCCAGCTGGACGAAAAGGCCATGGCACATACAGAAGCCATTATCCTTTCCATGACCCCCAAAGAGCGGGAAAACCCCAGCATCATTGGCGGTAGCCGCAAGAAGCGTATTGCAGCCGGCGCTGGATTGAAAGTAGAAGATGTAAACAAACTGCTGAAATCTTTTGAACAGATGCAGAAGTTAATGAAGCAGTTCTCCGGCCCCGGTGCCGGCAAGAAGATGAAGCGCATGAAGGGCTTCGGTGGCCTGGGTGGATTCCCGGGTATGTAAAAAGGTTCGTCTAAGCAAATAGCTTTGCGATATAGAAATTTTTTGAAATATTTATGGAGGTGAATCTCAATGGTTAAGATCAGACTGAGAAGAATGGGTGCAAAGAAGGCTCCTTTCTACCGGATCGTTGTTGCTGATGCTCGTTCTCCCCGTGATGGCCGCTGCATCGAGGAAATCGGCACTTACAACCCCCTGACCACTCCTGCAACCATCAATGTGGATGCTGAGAAGGCTCAGAACTGGATCAAGAACGGCGCACAGCCCACTGACACCGTTCGTGGTCTGCTGAAGAAGGCTGGCGTGCTGTAATCCGAAAAGGAGAAAGCGCAATGAAGGAACTTTTGCTGTATATGGCAAAGAATCTGGTGGACAACCCCGATGCCGTTACCGTCACGGAAATTGACGGCGAAGAGGGAAAGGTACTGGAGCTGCGTGTTGCTGAAGGCGACATGGGCAAGGTGATTGGCCGCCAGGGCCGGATCGCAAAAGAGATCCGGACCATCGTGAAGACTGTTGCCCAGCGTACTGGCGAGAAGGTAACCGTCGAAATCGTGGATTAACGGTTATGCGTGGCGGTTTGTCGTCACGCATTTTCCGTTTTTTAAGGAGAGAAAAGCTATGAGACTCCAATTTATTGAAGCCGGTGAGATCGTTACCACCCACGGCATTCGTGGGGAAGTAAAGGTGCTGCCCTGGGTAGATGGCCCGGATGTGCTGTGTGAATTTGATCGCTGCCGGATCGATGGAAAAGAATATAAAATGGAATGCCGCACCCAAAAGACTTGCAATCTTGTAAAATTGCAGGGCATTGATACCATGGAAGCTGCCCAGGCCATGCGTGGAAAAGTGATCGAACTATATCGGGAAGATATGGATGAGGAAGTCATTTTTGCCGCAGAGCTGGAAGGTGTAGAGGTTTACTGGGAGGAACAGTGTATCGGAAAAGTGACCGAAGTGCTGGATTATCCCGGAAACAGCGTGTATGTGGTACGGGGTGAATACGAATATATGATCCCGGCGGTGAAGCACTTTGTCCACAACATCGACTTGGATGCCAACCGCATGGATGTGACCGTGATCGAGGGAATGAGAACCGATGAGAATTGATATTCTGACCCTGTTTCCCGAAACTTTGGGCGATGTGCTGTCAGACAGCATTTTAGGCCGTGCTCAGGATCGGGGCATTATCCGCATCGAGACCCATCAGATCCGGGATTACACCGCCAATAAGCAAAATCAGGTGGACGACTACCCCTACGGCGGCGGTCGGGGTGCGGTGATGACTGC
The DNA here is from genome assembly GCA_964544505.1 of uncultured Oscillospiraceae bacterium. GTDB lineage: Bacteria > Bacillota > Clostridia > Oscillospirales > Oscillospiraceae > Faecousia. The sequence continues at coordinate 25,630 of CAZJCA010000004.1, read as the reverse complement.
GGACCCCTTGTATCGCAGTTGGGAAGCGGTGTGCGACGAGGCCGGCGGCCCGGTGCATACCATTTATCTGTCCCCCTGCGGCCACACCTTCAAGCAGGCGGATGCCATTCGCTTGAGCAAGATGGATAATCTGGTGCTGGTTTGTGGTCACTATGAAGGTATTGATCAGCGCTTCATCGACGAATGTGTGGATGAGGAAATTTCTCTGGGCGACTTTGTTCTGACCGGCGGCGAGATCGCTGCCATGGCAGTGACGGATGCGGTGTGCCGGATGGTGCCCGGTGTGCTGGCTGATCCGGAGTGTTTCGAGGATGAAAGCCACTATAATGGCCTGCTGGAATATCCTCAGTACAGCCGCCCTGCGGTGTGGCACGGCAGGGAAGTGCCGCCCATTCTGGTGTCTGGCAATCATGAAAAAGTGCGCCTGTGGCGGCGCAAGCAGGCATTGCGGCGCACCCGTGAGCGCAGACCCGATATGTATGAAAAACTGGATCTTTCTTCCAAGCAGGATAAAAAGCTGCTGAAAGAAATGGAACTGGAAGATATGCAAACCCCCGATTGAGAAATCAATCGGGGGTACTGCTTTAGGCTTTTCTTCCTCGCTTTCCCACATCCAAGGCGGTAAAGACGGTGACAATAATGAGATAGAGCGACAGCGTAATGAAGATGTTGTTGAGATTCCAATCAAGATGGTAGCCTTGAAGGACACCATTGCTCCATTCATAACAACCGACAAGCCAGTAAGAAATGCAGAAGGTGGGGATGGAAAGAGTAACATTTCTCAGACCGATGATGAGAAAGGAAGAACGGTGCTGTTTATAGCAAAGACAGAAAATGATAAATAGCACAACATTGCATACCAAAAACGCCAAAGGCAGGCTTGGGAATATCCATCTGCTCCATATTTCCGAAAACTCAAACTGAGGATGGCTCAGATAGATCACTTTGCCCAGCAGAGGGATGGCTAGATAAATTACGCCTGCCAACAGAATGGAGCCTAGCTGTAACAAATTCAGCTTTCGCCGAAAAGGATTTTCAGCATATCCGTCGGTATGGTAGGGCTGATCCGTGACCCATGCGAAGTAGCGATCCTTGACCGCCCAACGGCACAGAAGCAAAATGGGGATCAGTATACACAGAATGATTAGATTGTCCTCCATAACGAGTACCCCATAGGGATGCTCTATTCCTGCAATGGTCAATGGCAGGGTCAGGAAAAATGCAGAAAAAGCAATGAAAAATGAACGGAAAGAGTCGATTTTCAGTGTATTGTTGAATTTGTCCAGCAAGGTGGGATCAGCATTTTCAAAAAGCTCATTTTCCTGTTTGATGGTTTTCATGCTGGTGATGCCGACGAATGCCACCGTCACCGCGCCTACCAGAAACAGCATCATCACGGCAAAACCGATAATGGGGCGGTAAAAACCGTAGGAAATGCCCAACATACATATAAAGCCTACCGCCGAAAGAGCAAGGGAGAGGTAAATAAGAAACCTGAAACTGGAAATGCTTCGATTGACAAGGGCTTTGAGCTGCTTATCAACTTTCGGCTCAGGTTTTGTTGGTTCTTCTGCGTCGTAGAAAATTCGTTCCCCTTTTAAAAGCTCATCGCAAGTAACGCCGAAAATTTCGGCGATGGCCGGAATTAAGCTCAGGTCAGGGGCGTTTTCGTCCCGTTCCCAACGACTAACGGCTTTGTTGGACACGCCCAAGCGGTCAGCCAGCTCCTGTTGAGTCATGCCATTGGCTTTTCTCAGAGCGGCGATAAAAGATCCGATGGTTTTCTTTTCCATAGAGAGACCTCCTTGTTGAGTTCGAAATCATGGCTTTATTCTATCGCTTCGGGAGAAAAAAGTACAGCCCCAAGGCCGGGATTTTCTCTCGCAAAGCGAGAATTGTCCCATTTCGACAGAAAATCCCCCGGCTGAGAGCAGCCGGGGGAGGGATTATTGTTGCAGCGTTTTTTTGCGCTGCTTCCAAGTGGCACGCAGGTGAACAGAGGTAGACACCAGCAAGATGCCGGCAGCCATCAGTCCTGCGATCATGACGGTCTTGGTGCCGAAAGCGCTGAATTGGGCAGCGTTGCCCATGATCAGGTTATAAATGGTGTAATACAGGCTTGAACCGGGAATCAAAATAATCAGGCCGATAATGAGGTAGCCGATGGCAGGGCATTTGCGCAGGCGAGCCATGACTTCTGCATAAATGGCAGAGAAAACAGAGGCCACAAATACAGCGGTCATTTCTCCGAAGCCCAGTGTGGTCACCAGACAGTGAACCGCCCAGCAGGCTACACCGCCCAGTACACACAGCGCTGTTCCCGGACCGTGAAGGTTGAAGATAATGGAAAAACCGGCACAGCCCATGGCACAGGCCACACATTCAATAAAGAAATTATGGTCAATGGCTGCTACGCTCTGGGGAATGCCCCAAATAGATGTGGATAGTTTCAGAGCGACGGCGGTGCCGCAGGCGATGGCTACGGCGATCATCAGAACCTGAATGATCCGGTTCACACCGGAATTGGTGTCGCCGAAGATAATGTCCCGAATGGCGTTGGTAAACAGCAGGCCGGGAATCAGCACCATCACAGCGCCGATGATGGCAGCGTCCGGGCTGGGAGACAGGCCAATGGCACCAAAGAAATAAGGGATAAAGGCCAGGGGAATCGCCGTAAGTAGGGTGCTGAAGAAGGTGTTGGCCTTGCACTTGTCCATAAAACGGGAGATAATACAGGCCAGCATTGCGCTCAGTCCGGCAGACAGAGCATCAAGCAAACCGCCACCGAAGAAAATGGCAAATCCGGCTGCGCCCAGAAAGTAGCCCAATAGTGCAACAGGAAGCTTGTGATACCGTTTGGATCGACAGGCTTCTTCTAATAGGGCGAAGGCGGTGTCTGCATCCGGGGTTTCCCGGCAGATCCGGCGACTGAGGGCGGAAAAAAGCTCCACGGAGTCCAGATCGTTGCCATGAAAGCCAATACGCCGCATTCTCGTGGTGGGCTTTCCGTCGGGACGGATGATGCTGACGATCAGGTTATTGGGAATGGCGAAAACCTCGGCCTGAATACCATAAGCTGCGAAAATACGGGTGATGCTTTCTTCCACTCGGTAGGTTTCTGCACCGCTCATGGAAAGTTCATAGCCAAGATCTACGGTAAAATCCAGAAGTTTGTTGTAGTCCATAAGGAGTATCCTCACATTAAAATGGTAGCCTACTCAGTATAGCACACCTGATTTGAAATACAAGCAAAATTTTTATGGAAAAAGGTAGAACTTGCTTTTTTAAAAAGTTGTGCTACAATGAAATTATCATGAGAAGGGAGATAGACTATGAGAAATCAAAAAGTTCGCTTCATCACCACTACGGCAGTCATGCTGGCGCTGCTGGTGTCCCTGCAAGCACTGACCAAACCGGCAGGACAGATCGTTACCGGCTCCTGCGTGAATACGGTGCTGGCTGTTGCTGCTTTGATCGGCGGCCTTGGCTGCGGCCTGACCGTGGCACTCATAAGCCCGGTGCTGGCGTATCTTTTGGGCATTGCACCTCAGATTTTGACCGTTCCTGTCATTATGGTAGGCAATGCGGTGTATGTGGTACTGTTGCGGATCCTGGCTTGCAAGGACGAGAAAAATATTGTGATGCAGGTGGTGGCTTGGCTGTCTGCTGCTGTGGCGAAATTCGCCGTACTGTATCTTCTGGTGGTACTGGTCATCTGCGACTGGCTGGCCCCTTCCCTGATGGAAGCCGGTGTGCTGAAAGCACCGATGTTAAAGGCACTGCCTGCTACATTCAGCTGGCCTCAGCTGGTCACGGCTCTGATCGGCGGCGCTGTGGCACTGACCATTGTGCCTGTGGTGAAAAAGGCACTGAAAAAGTAAAGAAATAGAACCCCTCCGTCAGGAGGGGTTCTATTTCTTTACTTACGCACAAACAGCACACCCAGCGTGCCGGGGCCACAATGGCAGGACACGGTGCATCCGGCATCGGTCTCATAAACGGTATCGAACTTGGGGCACTGAGCAACGGCATTCATCACGGCGCTGTAGCACTCGTCAGTGACCGGGGTCTTGGTGACAAACAGAATTTCACGGGTCAGATCATCCCGGTTGTCCAGCCGATCCTTAACATAGTTTGCAAGGCACTTGGCATAGTTGCCACGGTACTTTTTGACCACCACCATCTTGCCGTCTTTGACTTCGATACAGGGCTTCAAATTCAGAAGATTTGCGCCCAGTGCGGCGGTGGCGGAACAGCGGCCACCCTTGACCATGTAGTCAAGTCTATCCAGCAGGAAGCTGGCTTCCACCCGGGAAGTAAAGGCACGGAGCTTTTCTGCCAGCTCTTCCACGGATGCGCAGGCTTTCGCAAGACGGCAGGCTTCCAGCACCACCAGACCCTGACCGGTGGACAGGTTCTGAGAGTCCACAACCTGCACATGATCAAATTCCTGGGCAGCCAGGCAGGCGTTTTGATAGCAGGAGGAGAAGCCGGAGCCAAGGCTGATGTGCAAAACGCCATCGTATTGATCGGCGTAAAGCTTGAACTGGTCGATGTACTCGCCGACGGAGTTGGCAGCAGTGGAGCACAGAGCACCACCAGCAGCGACATGGGCGAAAATTTCAGCAGGAGTGATGGTGATGTTGTCTTTAAACTGTTCGTCGCCCTTGACGACGGTTAAAGGCACGAGGGAAATACCGTTCTGCTCCAAAATTTCCGGAGACAGGTCGCAGGTGCTGTCGGAAATGATTTTGAAATTCATAAGTGACGATTCCTTTCAAAAAATGGATTATGTGTGGAAAACAGAAGTGTCATTCATCATAAAGCAATTGGGTTCTACCTTGGATTGGCGCAGATAACCGGCGCCCCAGTCTCGCATGGCGACCAAAATGGGCATCAAACTTTTGCCCAGTTCCGTCAGCGAGTATTCAACCTTTGGTGGAACGATGGGGAAGACCTCCCGGTGGATCAGCTGCTTGGACTCCAACTCTCGCAGTTGTTGGGTCAGCATTTTGGGGGTAATGCCCTCCAAAAGATCACGCAACTGGCTGTATCGGAGTTTGCTGTCTGACAAGTGCCAGAGGATCAGTGCTTTGTATTTGCCGCCAATCAAGTCCAAAGTAGCTTCCACAGGACAGTTTTGCGAAGAATTCACTGGAAATACCTCCTTGGTTTCCAAAAGGATAGTATAGCACAAAAAGGTGCATACTTGCCTTTTGAGATGATTGTGGTAAAATGGTAGCATAAAGGCAGGCGTATGTCAATATTTTTTTAGAAATACAGTTGATTTTTGCCTGAAAATGATTGATAATAGATAACAGAGTGAGGGAAGACCATGAATTTGAAATTTGATGTGACCGGCATGACCTGTGCCGCCTGTTCTGCCCGGGTGGAAAAGGTGACCAAGGCTGTTGCTGGGGTAGAAAAAGCGGAAGTGAATCTGCTGGCAGGAAAAATGACTGTTGAGGCGTCTTCTGATGTAACTGAGCAAATTGAAAAAGCTGTTCGGGATGCAGGATATGGCATCAGCCGGGGCGGAGCTCCGAAAAAAGTGGAGCAGAAACTCGATAATCCTTTGAAGGAAATGAAAAAGCGGATCATTGGCTCTGCTGTGTTTTTAGTGGTTCTTATGTATTTTACCATGGGCCACATGGTTGGGCTGCCGCTGCCCCATTGGTATCACGAAAATCCCATGACAGCGGCACTGCTGCAATTTATGCTGACACTGCCGGTGATCTATTTGAATCGGGTGTACTATACCAGAGGCCTGAAGGCTCTGTGGCATCGTGCGCCCAATATGGATTCGTTGATTGCGGTGGGTTCGGGGGCCGCTTTGGGCTATGGCATTGCGGTACTGTTTTTGATGTCCAATGCCATGGGCAGCGGCGATTGGGAGAAAGTGAATTATTACAGCTCCAATCTCTATTTTGAGTCGGCGGCCATGATTTTGACCCTGGTGACTCTGGGTAAATTCCTGGAAACCAGAGCCAAGGGAAAGACCGGTGATGCTATTCGGCAGCTGATGAACCTGCGCCCCAAGATGGCAACAGTCCTGCGTGATGGCGTGGAGACAGAGATCCCTGTGGAGCAGGTGCAGGTGGGCGATATCGTGCTGGTGAAGGCCGGCGGCAGCATCCCGGTGGATGGCGTGGTAATCTCCGGCACGGCCACCATTGACCAGAGCGCATTGACCGGCGAAAGCATTCCCGTTGAAAAGACGGTGGGTGATACGGTGGCGGCTGCCACAGTCAGCCGCAGCGGATATATTCAGTTCCGGGCGGAAAAAGTGGGAGAGGATACCACCCTTGCTAAAATCATTCGTATGGTGGAAGAGGCCGGCGGCTCCAAAGCACCCATTGCCCGTCTGGCAGATAAGATCGCCGGTATTTTCGTTCCGGTGGTCATGAGCATTGCGGCGGTCACATTCCTGGCGTGGATGATCGCCGGACAGACTTTGGAATTTGCACTTACTTCCGGCATTGCGGTGCTGGTGATCTCCTGCCCCTGCGCCCTTGGCTTGGCAACCCCGGTTGCCATTATGGTGGGTACAGGTCGGGGCGCAACTTTGGGTGTGCTGTTTAAGAATGCAGCTGCACTGGAAAACTTGCATAGAGTTGATACAGTGGTGCTGGATAAGACCGGTACACTGACCACCGGCAAGCCGGTGGTGACGGATATTCTGGAGGCAACTGCCGGTTGCGGCCTGCTGCAAAAGGCAGCTGCACTGGAGGAAAAATCGGAGCATCCCTTTGCAAAAGCCATTTTGGAGAAGGCAGAAGGTATCCAATATCCGCAGGTATCCTCCTTTGAAACGCTGCCCGGATTGGGCGTTTGCGGCATCATTGACGGTGTTCGCTACTACGGTGGCAACCGCCGGTTGCTGGAAAGCAAGGGCATTTCCGTGCCGGAATATCCCCAGCTGGCAGCCGCCGGAAAGACACCGCTGTATTTTGGCGCAGAGGATGGCACCTTTTTGGGTGCGATCGCTGCGGCGGATGTGCTGAAAGAGGACTCGACGGTGGCGGTTGCGGCGATGAGAAAGCTTGGTCTGGATGTGGTGATGCTCACAGGTGATAATAGCCTGACGGCTCAGGCAATTGCAGAAAAAGCAGGTATCAGCCATGTGATTTCCGATGTGCTTCCGGCAGACAAGGCCGGCGCTGTGAAGCAGCTCCAGTCTCAAGGACACAAGGTGCTAATGGTGGGCGACGGTATTAACGATGCCCCGGCACTGGTGACTGCTGATGTGGGCATGGCCATCGGTGCAGGTACGGATGTGGCAGTGGAGTCGGCGGATGTGGTGCTGATGAGCGGCTCGCTTTCCGGCATTTGCAAGGCTGTGGAACTAAGTAAAGCGACCATCGGCAATATTCGGCAGAATTTGTTCTGGGCGTTCTTCTATAATAGCCTGGGTATTCCGGTGGCGGCAGGTGTGCTGTATCCGGCGTTTGGATTGCAGCTTAGTCCCATGCTGGGGGCTGCGGCTATGAGCCTGAGCTCTGTATTTGTGGTGAGTAATGCGCTGCGCCTGCGGCTGTTCCGCCCGAAAGTGCAGCTTGAAGAAAAGAAGCAAGAGGAATTTCAAGAGGAAAATAAAACCATTGAACAGGAGGAGCAAGTGATGGAAAAGGTAATTAAGGTCGAAGGAATGATGTGCACTCATTGCAAGGCAATGGTGGAAAAGGTCTGCAAGGCTGTTCCCGGTACCACCGATGCTGTGGTGGATCTGCAGAAAAAGCAGGTAACGGTCACAGGTAATGCAGAACTGGAAGCACTGAAGAAGGCAATCGTAGATGCCGGTTACGAGATCATCGAGTGAGGTGAAGAGTATGCACACGGACTTTTATTATCCGTCCTACGGCAAGGGCATGATCCACGGCTGCCGCTGGGAGCCTGAGGGGAAGCCTAAGGCGGTGCTGCAGATCGTCCACGGCATTGCGGAATACGCTGCCCGATACGAAGAATTTGCAACTTTTCTGACGCAGCAGGGCTTTTTGGTCGTTGCTGAGGATCACATGGGTCACGGCGGTTCCATAGTAGATGGCGAAACCGGCTATTTTGAAGGTGGCTGGTATAAGGCAGTAGCTGATACCCATCGGCTCTTAAGCTATACCCGCATGGAATTCCCGGATCTTCCCTATGTGATTTTGGGGCACTCTATGGGCTCCTTTATGGTTCGCACCCTGCTCACCAAATACCCCAAGTGCGGTATTGATGCAGCCATCATCTGCGGCACAGCCTGGATGCACCGGGGGATCATCAATTCCGGCCTGGCAGCAGCCACATTGGCCTGCAAGGCAGAAGGTGCAAGCAAGCCCAATAAAATGCTCAATAGCATGATGTTTGGTTCTTATAATCGCCGGGTGGAACACAAGCGGACAGATTTTGACTGGCTGACCAGAGACAGTGCCGTTGTGGATGCGTACATTGCGGATCCTCTGTGTGGCTTTACCATTACAGCCGGTCTTGCCCGGGATATGCTGACGGGTATGCGCTATAACCAAGAGCCGGAAAATCTGGCGAAAATGCGCAAAGATCTGCCTGTTTTGTTTATTGCCGGCAGTGATGACCCCGTTGGCAACTACGGTGAAGGCGTGACGAAGGCGTATAAAGAATTTGTCAAGGCCGGAATGGAGCGGACGGAGATTCGTCTGTACCCGCTGTGCCGCCATGAACTGCTGAACGAGATCAACAAAGAAGAAGTTTACGACTATGTTTTAAAGTGGCTGTCAAAGCAGCAGGTAGTCGAGTAAAGAAAGGAAAAACCATGCGAAATCTGCGTCTGGAGCTGTGCTACGATGGCACTCGCTATCGGGGGTGGCAACGCCAGTCTGCTACCGATAATACCATACAGGGCAAGTTGGAAACGGCACTATCCAGAATTTTAGGAGAGACCATCGAAGTTCATGGCAGCGGACGCACCGATGCCGGTGTCCACGCTGAGAATCAGGTGGTGAATTTCTATTGCAGCAGCCAGATGTCCTGCGAAGAAATTCTTTTCCAGCTGCGGCGGTATTTACCGGAAGATCTGGGCATAAAGTCTTGTAAGCAGGTGCCTGAGCGGTTCCATGCCCGGCTGAATGCCAAGACCAAGATCTACCGCTATCGCCTTTGGAACAGTGAAATGCCCTGCGTTTTTCAGCGGCGATTTGTGACGGTGTGGCCTGAAAAGCTGGATATTGACAACATGCGGCAGGCAGCTGAGCTTTTGCTGGGGGAGCACGATTTTTCCGCATTCTGCGCCAATCGCCACATGAAAAAATCCACCGTCCGGCGTATTGATGCCATCGACATTGAAAGAATCGGCCCGGAAGTGCAGATCACCTTCACCGGAAATGGATTTTTGCACAATATGGTGCGCATTCTGGTGGGCACGCTGGTGGAAGTAGGGCAGGGCAGCCGTGAGGTGGCATCTATTCCGGAACTTTTCGGCGCAGAACGCAGCCAGGCAGGAATGCTTATGCCGCCCCAGGGACTGTGCCTGATGGAGGTAACTTATTGAATATACAGATATTTGGAAAAAGCAAATGCTTTGATACCAAGAAAGCTGAGCGCTACTTTAAAGAGCGGCGGATCAAAGTGCAAAATATCGATCTGATCCGTTTTGGAATGTCTGGCAAGGAGTTTGACAGTGTTCTGCGTGCGGTAGGCGGTATCGATAATCTCATCGACTGGGAATGCAAGCACGAAGATATTACCCTCATGAAGTACATGGATGATCAACGAGCGAAAGAGGATAAGGTTTTCGACAACCCCGGACTGATGAAAACGCCCATTGTCCGCAATGGAAAGCAGGCAACCGTCGGCTACTGCCCGGAAATCTGGGCTACTTGGGAATAAAATAATAAAAGCACTTATGAACACACGAAGATGTATGTCATAAGTGCTTTATTTACTTTCAGGGTATCTGCGTTTTTCATCAGTCTGCCCTAAGAGATAGTCGATACTGGTATCGTAAAAAAGAGCTAGTTTGATTAAAATGGATGTGGGAATGTCATTTTCACCGGTTTCGTATTTAGAATATCCTGTCTGAGACATTCCAAGAATATTGGCCAGTTTCTTCTGAGTTAAGTCGTGATCTTCCCTTAAGTTTCGTATTCTTTTGTACATTATGCTCTCCATATAAGCTAATATTATTAATCATAGCAAAAATAAAACAAAGTATTGACATTTAACCTGAAACAGGTTAATATATGTATACCCAAATAAAGATGGGGATAAAAAAGAAAGAAGAGGTAAGCAATATGGGACAGTATGTTGAGCAGAACCTTAACAGAAATGAAACGGTTGTCAAGAAGGCAGACTTAAATCCGCTGAAATTGATGATGTCATGGATTGGTGGTATCCTTTTTTTCTGGCTATTGATTCCACTGATTAAGGCGATTAAGGCTACAATTATCTATGTTAACACAGAACTTGCCGTTACAAACAAGCGTGTCGTTGGCAAAGCGGGCTTCATCAATTCTGCTTCGTTGGATGCGCCTCTCAATAAGATTCAGAATGCTTCTGTTTCCAGTGGCTTGTGGGGCAAAATTTTTAATTACGGAACTTTAACAATTCACACCGCTTCCGGCGTTTTCAAATTCGATGGAATAAAAAATGCTGACAGCTTCAAGGGCATACTGATGAATCAGATTGACGAATATGAAGAGGATAAAATCAAAGAGCAGGCAAAGCAGATGGCTGCTGCAATGAAAGCTGCTCAAGAGTGATAAATTAAAGGATAAAGCACTTATGATGTACGATTGAGTAAATCATAAGTGCTTTTTTATTTATTTTGGTTGAAAACAGGGGAAATGTGTGATACTCTAGGAGGGAGACAAATGTCTGCTTTGCAGAAGCTTTATGAAATCATTTGGGGCGTTCCGGCACTGGTTTTGATACTGGCGGTGGGCATTTATTTGACACTGCGCAGTGGCTTTGCGCAAATCAGGCTTTTGCCCAGGGCACTTCGGAATTTCTATTGCAGAATGTTTGGAAAAAACGAAGAAAATGAGGGCGTTTCCTCCTTCCAGGCGCTGTGTACTGCACTGGCTGCTACCGTTGGCACAGGAAATCTGGCTGGGGTTGCCGGGGCAATCGCCATCGGTGGCCCGGGGGCAATTTTTTGGATGTGGATCTGCGGCGTTTTGGGCATGATGATCAAGTTTGCCGAAGCTACGCTGGCAGTTCGCTATCGGGCGAAGAACGCTGACGGGGAAGATGTGGGCGGCCCCATGTATGTCATTGAGCAGGGTATGGGGAAAAAATGGCGGTTTTTATCTCGATTCTATTGTATTTTTGGGGTGATTGCTGCCTTTGGCGTTGGAAATGCCACCCAAATCAACACAGTCATTGTCAGTGTCAACGATATCCTGACCCAATTTGGTGGCGGCCCTACCACAGCAGGAAACCTGCTGATGGGCATTGGTCTTGCCATACTGGTGGGAGTCATGCTGCTGGGAGGTGCTGAAAAAATCGGCAAGACAGCAGAACGGCTGGTGCCTTTTGCGGCGGTTTTGTATCTTGTGATGGGAGTGCTGGTGCTGGTTCTGCGCTATGATGCAGTGCCAAAGGCTTTTGAAGCCATTATTCAGGGCGCCTTCCATCCACAGGCTGTCACCGGCGGCATGATCGGCAGTGCCTTGACAACATTGCGCATCGGCGTGTCCCGTGGGGTGTTTACCAATGAGGCCGGTATGGGCACGGCTGGTATCGCTCATGGTGCTGCCCGGGTGCAGCACCCGGTGGAACAGGGGCTGATGGGCATTGTAGAAGTGTTTTTGGACACCATTGTTATCTGCACCATGACGGCACTTGTTATTTTGTGCAGTGGCGTGTCTATTCCTTACGGCGTGGATGCCGGTGTGGCGCTGACCACGGAAAGTTTCGCTGCCGTGCTGGGGCCTTGGGTCCCGGCGGTCATCGCACTGGCTCTTTGCCTGTTTGCGCTGGCAACGGTGCTGGGCTGGGGGTTATATGGCATCCGCTGCGCCCAGTATTTGTTTGGTTCGGATATTTGGAAAAGGTTTGTTTATATTCAAATTGCCACCGTGATTTTGGCCTCGGTTTTGCAGGCAGAAGCGGTCTGGCTGATGGCAGAGGTGGTCAATGGATTGATGTCCATTCCCAATTTGATCGCCCTGCTGGTGCTTTCGCCGGAGGTCATGGGGCTTCTTCGGCAATACAAAAGAAAAAGCAGCCTTTGTGCTGCAAATGGAGGGTAATATGAGAATTTCTGTCAATGCCAATCGCTGTGAAGCATCTCCGATGAGAAAATATCACCCCCTGGCGGTAGCCGCCAAGGAGCAGGGGAAGACCATTTATCATCTGAACATCGGTCAGCCGGATCTGCCGACGCCGAAGGCTTTTTATGATGTGATCCACAATTTCAGCCAGGAGACCCTGTCCTATACCGAGTCTCCCGGTACGGTGGAATTGATCGATGCCATCCGTGGTTATTACCGGCAACTGGGCGTTTTACTGGACAGAAAGGATGTGCTCATCACCACCGGCGGCAGTGAAGCGCTGATGTTTGCCTGCCACTGTATCCTTGATCCCTACACGGAGATCATCGTGCCGGAACCCTATTACCCCAACTATTCTACCTTTGTCCACATGGCTGGCGGCACCATCCGTGCTCTGCCGACCTGCCCGGAGGAGGGATATTTCTACGCAGACAGAGAGCGGATCGAATCGCTGATCACGCCTAATACCCGTGCCATCATGATCACCAATCCCGGCAATCCCACCGGTGTGACCTTGACAAAAGAGCAGATGCGCATGATTGCCGATGTGGCGAAGGAGCACGAACTTTACCTCATCAGCGACGAAGTGTACCGGGAGTTTTGTTATGACCGGGAAGAAGGTGCGCCGACCATGGGTGTTTTTGAGGATATTGCGGAGAATTTGATCATCATCGACTCTGTTTCCAAGCAGTTTTCTGCCTGTGGCGCTCGTGTGGGTTGCGTGATCACAAAAAACAGGGAACTTCACAAGGCGTTGCTGAAATTCTGCCAATCCCGTCTGTCGGTAGCGACCATCGATCAGGCCGGAGCAGCGGCGCTATATAGCGTTGGAGAGGATTTCTATGACTGGTGTCGGGCAGAATATAAAAAGCGTCGGGATCTGGTGGTGGATGCGCTGCGTGCCATTCCCGGTGTATTGGTGGAGAAACCGCAGGGTGCGTTTTATGTAATGGCAAAGCTGCCGGTGGATGATACCGATAAATTCCAGAACTGGCTGCTGTCTGAATTTGACGATGGGGGCGAGACCGTGATGTTTGCCCCCGGCGCACCTTTCTATGAGACCCCCGGCAAAGGCGTGGATGAGGTGCGTATTGCCTATATTCTGGAAGAAAACCGCCTGCGCCGCGCCATGGAACTGCTGGAAAAGGGAATTGAAAGGTATCGCAAAGAAATCATGGGAATTTGACCGCTTTTCCTTGACAAAACCGCTGTTTTAGTGGTAGAATAACAACAAATCGTGATGAACGGAAAGAGTACCGCAAACAATGCTTTTTCAGAGAGTCTGGGTCATCGGCTGGAAGCCCGGGCAGAGCAGATGTGGGAAAGTGCGTCCGGGAGCGAACAACTGCATAAAAGTGATAAATAAGAGTGGAACCGCGGACTATCCGCCTCTTGTGCATGGGCACAAGAGGCGGTTTTTTATGTAACAACTTAGGAGGAAATTCTATGTATCTTTATAATTCGACCAGTCATAAGAAGGAACTGTTCGTTCCCAACAATCCCGACATTGTGAAAATGTATACCTGTGGCCCTACGGTCTATCATTTTGCCCATATTGGCAATCTGCGTACCTATATCATGGAGGATGTGCTGGAAAAGGCACTGCGCTATGAAGGCTACAATGTAAAGCGTGTCATGAATATTACCGACGTTGGCCATTTGGCCAGCGATGCCGACACCGGCGAAGATAAGATGCTGAAAGGCGCAAAGCGGGAACACAAGACCGTTATGGAGATCGCTCAGTTCTATACCGATGCTTTCTTTGCCGACTGTAATAAGCTGAATATCAAGCGTCCGGATGTGGTGGAGCCTGCCACCAACTGTATTGACGAGTATATCCACATGGTCCAGACCCTGCTGGAAAAGGGCAAGGCCTATTTTGCCGGTGGCAATGTGTATTTTGATACTTCCACCCTGGAAAAATACTATGTGTTTGGCGAACATGAGGAAGAAAATCTGGAAGTTGGCGTTCGAGACGGTGTGGAAGAGGACACCAACAAGCGCAATAAGAATGACTTTGTGCTGTGGTTTACCAAGTCCAAGTTCGAGGATCAGGCGCTGAAATGGGACTCTCCCTGGGGCGTGGGTTATCCCGGCTGGCACATTGAGTGCTCCTGCATTTCCATGAAGCATCTGGGCGAGGATCTGGATATCCACGCCGGTGGTATCGACAATGCTTTCCCACATCATACCAATGAGATCGCCCAGTCTGAAAGCTATCTGGGTCACAAGTGGTGCAACTACTGGTTCCATGTTCACCACCTGAACACCGAGGGTGGCAAAATGAGTAAGTCCAAGGGCGAGTTTTTGACTGTTTCTCTGCTGGAGCAGAAGGGGTACGATCCTATGGCTTACCGCCTGTTCTGCCTGCAGAGCCACTATCGTCGCAATCTGGTGTTCTCCTGGGAGAATCTGGACAATGCCGTGGCAGCTTACGACAAGCTGATTGCCAAGATCGCTACCCTGAAAAATGAGGGCGAAGTGGAAGAGGCTGCTCTTGCTCAGCTGAAGGAGCGGTTCGTAGGTGCCCTCAACGGCGACCTGAACACCTCTTTGGCCATCACTGCTCTGTATGATGTGTTGAAAGCCAAGTGCAATGATGCTACCAAGATCGCTGCAATTGCCGACTTTGACAGGGTTTTGAGTCTGAATTTGCTGCCTGCTGCCGAAGCTCTGCGAAAAAAGCAGGCAGAGGAAGAGGCAGCCAATGCCGATCCTGAAATTGATGCGCTGGTCGCTGCCCGTACAGAAGCGAAGAAAGCCAAAAACTGGGCAGAAGCCGACCGCATTCGTGATAAACTAAAGGCCAAGGGCATCGAGATCATCGACACCCCCCAGGGCGCAAAATGGAGAAGAGTATGAAGCTGCTGATTTTAGACGGCAACTCTGTTATTAACCGGGCTTATTTTGGTGTCAAACCTCTGACCACCCGGGAGGGGCTTTTCACCAATGCCATTTACGGCTTTTTGAACATCCTAGACCGGATGGAGAAGGAGGAACAGCCGGAAGCGGTGTGTGTGGCGTTCGACCTCCACGGCCCTACTTTCCGCCACCTGAAATATGACGGCTATAAGGCCACCCGTCACGGTATGCCGGAGGAACTGGCCATGCAGATGCCGGTGATGAAGGATGTTCTTCGTGCCATGAATATTCCGATTTACGAATGTCAGGGCTGGGAAGCCGACGATGTCATCGGCACTGTGGGCAAGATCTGCTCCAATAATGGTTGGGAGTGCGTGGTGGTCACCGGCGACCGGGATTCTTTGCAGCTGATCGATGAGAATGTCCACATCAAACTGGTCATCACCAAAGGCGGTCAGACCACAGCCACACTTTATACCGAGGAAAAGTTTAGAGAAGAGTACGGCTTTGAGCCGAAAAAGCTGATCGATTTGAAGGCGCTTATGGGCGACTCTTCCGATAATATCCCCGGCGTTGCCGGCGTGGGCCCAAAAACCGCCACCGATTTGCTGCTGAAATTCGGTTCTTTGGACGGCGTGTATGAAAATTTGCAGGATGCGTCCATCCGTCCAAAACTGCGGGAAAAGCTGGAAAATGACAGGGAAAATGCCTATCTTTCCTATGATCTGGCAACGATTGTGGCGGAAGCACCCATTGATTTTGAGCCGAAGGATGCCATTATCCGTCCTTATAACAAGCCGGAGCTATATGCCCTGTTCCAGAAACTGGAATTTGTGAAGCTGATCGATAAATACGGTCTGCGAGGCGCAGCGGTGGAAGCCCCGAAGAAGGTGGAAACAAGCATTACGCCCTTGCCCAAGGCAGAGGGGGTGCCCCAGGACGGCGTTCCCTGCGCCGTGTATCTGGCGGAGGATGGCACAATGGCACTGGCGTGGGAGCAGGGTGTTTATACCATGACGCCCATGGAAGTGCAAATGAACGGCGATTTCCTCGTGGGACGGAAAAACTGTATCTGCCACGATATGAAGACCACCATGCACCGTTTGGACGAGATGGGACTCTCTTTTGAAGAATTCTCTTTTGACACGGCACTGGCTGCCTATGATCTGAACCCCTCTCAGTCTGACTATCCGGTTTCCAAGCTGGCGACCACCTTCCTTGGGCGAAGTGTGGAGGACGCTGACGCTGCCGCCTGCGCAGAAGCGCTGTGGCATTTGCGTCCGGTACTGGAAGCAGAGCTTCAAAAGCAGGGAATGGTTGCGCTATATGAGACCATAGAACTTCCTTTGTGCAGTGTTTTGTATCGGATGGAAAAAGAGGGTGTTGCCATTGATCGGCAGCAGCTGGAGCAGTTCGGTCAAATGCTGGCTCAGCGGATCGACGACTGCGAAAAGTTGATTTTCGGCTACGCCGAAGGCAGTTTCAACATCAACTCCACCAAACAGTTGGGAGAGCTCCTCTTTGATAAGCTGGGCTTGCCTCCGGTGAAGAAAACCAAGACCGGCTATTCCACCAATGCCGATGTTTTGGAAAAGTTGAAGGACAAGCATCCGATCATCCCTGCTATTATGGATTATCGGATGCTGACCAAGCTGAAATCCACCTATGCAGATGGCTTGATGAAGGTCATTTGCGACGATGGTCGTATTCGTACCACCTTCCAAAATCTGGTAACAGCCACAGGAAGACTTTCTTCCACAGAGCCGAACTTGCAGAATATTCCCGTGCGCACCGATCTGGGCGCAGAAATTCGGAAAATGTTTGTGCCAAAGTCGGGGTGCGTGCTGGTGGATGCGGATTACAGCCAAATTGAACTGCGTGTGCTGGCGCATATCGCGGACGATGCTATGATGCAGCAGGCATTTATTTCCGGGCAGGATGTCCACACGGTGACGGCGGCGCAGGTATTTGGCGTCGCTCCCGAGGATGTGACAGCTTTGCAGCGGCGGCACGCAAAAGCCGTCAATTTCGGTATTGTTTACGGTATTTCCGAATTTTCCCTATCTGAGGATATTGGCGTATCCCGGTACGAGGCGAAGGAATATATTGAAAACTACCTGACCAATTACAGCGGTGTCCGTAAGTATATGAAGCAGGTGGTCATCGATGCCAGAGAGAAAGGCTACACCGAGACCCTTTATGGTCGCCGCCGTTATATCCCGGAACTGACTGCCAGCAATTTCAATATTCGTCAGGGCGCAGAGCGGATCGCTCTGAATACCCCTATTCAGGGTACGGCTGCTGACCTTATCAAGCTGGCTATGATCCGGGTGGACAAGGCACTGCGGGAAGAATATCCAGAAGCAAAGCTATTACTACAAGTTCACGACGAATTGATCGTGGAGTGCCCGGAGGAGATCGCCCAGGGCGTTGCGAAGCTGGTCAGCCGGGAGATGGAGCATATTGCGGACTTGAAAGTACCCCTGACTGCGGAATCCAAAATCGGTAAGAGTTGGTTCGAGGCAAAGTAATGGAAATTCTAAGAATGAATGAATCCCATGTGGCGCAGGTGGCAGAGCTGGAAGAGATCTGTTTTTCTGACCCATGGAGCGAAAAAAGCGTTGCATCGGAACTTCAAAATCCCCTTTCTTTGTGGCTGGTTGCCATGGAAGGGGAGCGAGTGGCTGGTTATATCGGCTCTCAAAGCGTGGAAGGGGAGGCAGATATGATGAATGTGGCTGTCCACCCCGATTTTCGTCGGCAGGGCGTTGCCCAGACACTGATCACAGAGCTTGTGGAAGCTTTAAAGAATAAGGGCATTCATTGCCTTAGCTTAGAAGTGCGTGCTTCCAATGAAAGTGCCATCGCCCTCTATGAAAAGCTGGACTTCTTATCCGTTGGACGCCGACCCAATTATTATCGTCATCCCAAAGAGGATGCGTTGATCCTGCGAAAGGAGTGGGAAATTTGAATATTTTAGCTGTGGAATCCTCCTGCGATGAAACTGCGGTTGCCATTGTTCGGGACGGACGGGAAGTGCTGACCGACTGCATCAATTCTCAGGTGGCACTGCACCGGGAATACGGCGGTGTTGTGCCGGAAATCGCTTCCCGGAAGCATATTGAAGCCATTTACGGCCTTGCCGATCAGGCGTTGTTGCAGGCCGGTTTGACAAGAGACGACATTGATGCTGTGGCGGTTACCTATGCACCGGGTCTCATCGGTGCGGTGCTGGTGGGTGTGAATTTTGCCAAGGCTGCAGCGCTGGCCATGAATAAGCCTTTGATCCCGGTCCATCATATTCGGGGACACATTGCCGCCAACTATATTGCATACCCGGATCTGAAGCCCCCCTTTTTGTGCCTGGTGGTGTCCGGCGGTCATACCATGATCGTGGAAGTGAAGGACTACACCGATATGCGGATTTTGGGCACGACTCTGGATGATGCCGCCGGCGAATGCTTTGACAAAGTGGCTCGTGTGCTGGGGATGCCTTATCCCGGCGGTGCGGCGTTGGATAAGATCGCCAAAACCGGCGATGATACCAAATACGACCTGCCTCGAAGCAAGCCCGGCGAAAATCCCTATAATATGAGCTTCTCCGGCCTGAAAACTGCGGCGCTGAACCTCATTCACCATGCCGAGCAGGTGGGAGAAGAGCTGGATATCCCCAGCCTGTGTGCCAGCTTTTCTGCGGCGGTATCCGATACGCTGGTGCCCAGAGTGGTGCGTGCCATAGAGGAAACAGGCCACAAGAAGATCGCCGTTGCCGGCGGCGTGGCAGCCAATTCCCGAATTCGGGCAGATATTCTGACAGCGGCGGAAAAACTGGGAGCTACCGTATATATGCCGCCCCTGTCCCTGTGCGGCGACAACGGCGCTATGATCGGCGCCCAGGCCTACTATGAATATTTGGCAGGCAATGTGGCGGACATGAGCCTGAATGCCTATGCCACCAAGTCCATTTTGGGAGAAAAGGTTTAATGCTGTCCGTTTATAAAAAGCTCCATCAGCTTCGCTTTGGTGAGCTGATGGAGGTGTATCGGGAAAGCGTAGCAGAAAATGGGGAGGAGTTTTATCCTCATTTATCTGCAAACGAGCAGATCATTCAGGCACAGCAGGATTTTTATGCCTATTTGCAGCAGGGATTCTTCACAAAAGAAACGGATACTTACTGCATTTGGGAAGAAAACGGCAGGTATATCTGCGCTCTGCGGCTGGAAAGCTACCAAGATGGCCTTCTGCTGGAAGCGCTGGAAACAAGACCGGAATACCGAAAACAGGGCTATGCACAAAAGTTGATCACAGAAGTGCAGCGTTTGATGGGCGAACAGAAGATTTACAGCCACATCAGCCACAAAAATACGGCCTCCCTGGCAGTCCATCAAAAGTGTGGATTTGAAAAAATACAAGACTATGCCCGTTATGCCGACGGCTCTGTGAACGACCGTTGCGGAACTTATCTCTACCAATCAAAAACGCAGGCTGGATAGCCTGCGTTTTTTATGTAAAGTCATTGATAATTCGGGGAACAAATATAACGAATAAAGCTGTCACCAATGGAATAGGATTTCAGGCACACCTGACCGCCCTCGCTGCTTTGTTCGTTGGGGTAGGTATTGCCTTCGATGGCATAGAGAATGCCATCGCTATAACGAACTACAATGCCCACATGATTGACGATGCGGTTGTTGGCATTGGATTTGAAATAGACGATATCGCCGGGGAGAGGGGTGTAACTGCCGTTTGCGACCTGCTGACGGGTGTAAGACCGTCCCTGCTCCTGGAACCAGCTCAAGCCGTAGGGTGTAAATGCATGATAGTATACGATATCGGAAGGAATGCCCGCCTGATTGGCGCACCAGGATACGAACATGGCGCACCAGGCAGCTCGCTCGTAGCCATCCGGGCCGTAGAGATCGTTGTACCAAAGACCAAACTCGGTATAGTTTTTGTTACCGTTAGACAGGCCGGACAGGGCGTTTTTTCCATTGCCTTCCGTGTATCCGATCTGGGACATGGCAATGTTGACAATGTCCTGGCGTTGATCGCCCTGCAACTGAACATTGCACAATCGCCGATAGAAAATGCCGGAGGCGTAACTGTCGCTGTATTTGGATTCCTCGGAGTGAACAGGCAGTCCGACAAGCAGAAGTACAACGCATAGGAAGGATGCTGTGATGGCTCGCAAAAGCCGTTTACCATATGTAACTGACATGGACAGCACCCCTTTCCAGAATTGGTTATATTATACTGAGGAAAAAAGAGTCTGTCAATACCTGCTTGGCTGGCGATTTTTACCATACAGGGAAAAGAAAGATTGACTTATTTTATCCCATGGGATAGAATAAAAGGGATAATTACCACATTCCTGCTGATTGTAAAAAACAAAGGCGAAAGGAAATTGGATCGCTATGAAATCAAGACAGAATCCACAACGCCCCACCCAGTCGTGGCGTTACAAGCTGCTGGAATACAAGGCCTGGCTGTATTTATTGCCGGCGTTTGTTTTTTTGGGTGTTTTTATGGTATATCCACTTATTGATGTGCTGATATACTCGTTTGAGGAAGGCTTTAATTTTACCTCCCAGGAGTCCTTTGGTGTGGGATTGTACAACTTTTCCTATGTACTTCATGATCCCTATTTTCTGCAGGCGGTGAAGAACACTTTTATTTTGGTGCTGATCACGGTGCCTGTGTCTACGGGTATTGCACTGGTGATCTCTCTGGCACTGAGTTCTATCAAAAAAATGCGAGATTTTTTCCAGACGGTATTTTTCCTTCCTTATGTGACCAATACTTTGGCAGTTGGTCTTGTGTTTATGGTGCTGTTTAAAAAGACCGCTTACAGCGATGGCTTGATCAATGTGCTGCTGAACACTTTTGGTGGACAGTCCGTGGATTTTATCGATGGCCCTTACTGGGCCAAAATGCTGGTGCTGTGCATTTATACCGTGTGGATCGTCATGCCCTTTAAGATCATTATTCTGACCAGTGCGTTGGCTTCCGTTAATCAGAACTACTATGATGCAGCCAAGATCGACGGAACCAGCCGGGGCAGGGTGTTTACCAGGATCACCTTGCCGATGATCTCACCATCGGTATTTTATCTGGTCATTACCGGATTTATTGGTGCATTTAAAGCGTACAGCGACTCTGTTGCACTGTTTGGCTCGGATTTGAACACTGCCGGCATGAATACCATTGTTGGTTATGTCTATGATATGCTCTACGGAAACAGTGGCGGCTATCCGTCCTATGCTTCTGCAGCGGCGATGATTTTGTTCGTCATCGTTTTGACCATAACGGTTATCAACTTGATGGTCAGCAAAAAATATGTCCATTATCGTTGAGGAAAGTGCCATGAAGAAACAACCGGACCATCGTTTGCTTGGGCAGAAAGCCCAGCATCGGGATAGGATATTCAAAATCGGGGCATATACACTGCTGACCTTCTGGGCAATTTTGGTGCTGTTCCCGTTTTACTGGATGCTTTTGACATCCATCAAAAGCTATGGTGATTACAACGGTGAGCAAATTCCACAGTTGATCACCTTGCATCCTACCTTTGAAAATTACAAAACTGCCTTTGCTGCGGTGCCTTTGGCAAAGTATTTTCTGAATACCGTGATTTTTATGGTGGCTACCACGGCGGTAATGCTGATCGTTACCGTGCTGGCAGCATACGCCTTTGCACGGCTGGAGTTTAAGGGGAAAAATCTGGCCTTTACTTTGATTTTGGCTCTGATGATGATTCCCAGTGAACTGGTGGTCATTACCAATTTCGTCACCGCAACAAATTGGGACATGCGCAACACTTTCACAGGCTTGATCCTGCCGTCTGTTGCCAGCGTGTTCTATATTTATCTGCTGAAGGAAAATTTTGCGCAGATCCCTGATGAGCTTTATTACGCAGCCAAGGTGGACGGCACGACGGATCTAAAGTACCTGTTTAAGGTGATGATCCCTATTTCTACGCCGACCATCGTCACTGTGACCATTCTGAAGGCCATCGAGTGCTGGAACAGCTTTGTCTGGCCTCGGCTGGTGACCGATGATGAAGCCTATTATCTGGTATCCAACGGCATCCAGGCCATTCGGGAGCAGGGCTTTGGTCGTGAGAATATCCCGGCCATGATGGCAGCTGCGGTAGTCATTTCCTTGCCGCTGATCATCGTATTTATTGTTTTCCGCAAAAAGATCATGGAAGGCGTCGCCAGGGGAGGTACAAAAGGATGAAAAAGATAATTTCTTTTGTATTGGTGCTGGCGATGGTTGCCGTGCTGCTGCCTGGTTGCCATGGTGCGGTGCAGCACGATGCGTTTGAAATGCCGGAATCCTTTGATACTTCCAGGGATTACGAGATCACCTTTTGGGCGAAAAACGACAGTAATGTTACCCAGATCAATGTATACAAAAAAGCAATTGCCGACTTTGAGGCGATTCATCCTAACATTAAGATAAATCTGGTGCCGTATAACGATTATGGAAAGATCTATAACGATGTGATTACCAACATTGCAACAAACACTACGCCCAATGTCTGCATCACATATCCTGACCATATTGCTACCTATTTGACCAGTGAAAACTGCGTTGTGCCCTTGGATGGGCTGA
The DNA here is from genome assembly GCA_964544505.1 of uncultured Oscillospiraceae bacterium. Lineage (GTDB taxonomy): Bacteria > Bacillota > Clostridia > Oscillospirales > Oscillospiraceae > Faecousia. Next base: position 2,924 of record CAZJCA010000004.1, on the reverse strand, counting down.
TGGCTGACAGGAAATATGGTCTGGGCGGCAGTGAACTGCTGTTTGATGGGGTGACAAAGGATCAAATCGTTCCCAAATTCCTGGAAGAGGGAAGGCTTAACAGCAAGCAATATGCCCTTCCTTTCATGCGTTCGACGGAAGCGTGCTATGTCAATAAGACCTATGTGGAAAAGCTGGGCTTTACATTGCCGGAAGTTTTGACTTGGGATTTTATCTGGGAAGTTTCGGAAGCGGCAATGGCAAAAAATGAAGAGGGCTACTTCCTTGTCAATGGGCAAAAAACATTGATCCCCTTCATTTATAAGTCTACTGATAACATGATGATCACTATGCTCAAACAGTTGGATGCGGATTATTCGACTGCGGCCGGACATGTGGAAATTTTCAATGATACCACCGTGGAGTTGCTGCAGACCATCGGACAGCATGGCCAATCCCGGGCATTCTCCACCTTTAAAATCAGTGGATACCCGGCAAACTATTTTAATGCCGGTCAGTGCATTTTTATGGTGGATTCGACAGCGGGTGCGACATGGGTAGGCTGTGATGCGCCTTTGATGCAAATACCCGAGGACAGCATTGTAGAATTTGAAACGGTAGTCACGGAAGTCCCTCAGTTTGACCAACAGAATACGAAGATGATTTCCCAGGGACCATCGATTTGTATTTTCAACAAGTCTGATACCCAGGAGGTCTTGGCATCGTGGCTATTTGTCCAGTTTTTGCTGACCAATGAGGTGCAGATCACCTATTCCCAGACGGAGGGGTATGTACCCGTCACTACTGAAGCACAAAACAGCGAGGAATACCAGGACTATCTCTCCCGGGCAGGGGAGGACAATGAGCTGTATTACACTATAAAGTTGGATGCGGCAACATTGCTGTTGGAGAACACGGAGAACACCTTCGTAACACCGGTGTTTAATGGGTCGGCATCCTTGCGAAGTGCCGCACAACAGCTCATTGAGGAGACGGTTAAGACCGCTCGTCGAAGGGAACCGGTGGACGAGATATATCTTCAGCAGATGTTTGAGGAAATCAAAACGCTGTATCATTTGGATGAAATCGAAACCGGTGGTGCAAAAAATGATCTTGGACCGCTCCCCCGAGGGGCGATCATTCTGATCGCAGTCTTGGGCGTTGCTTGGATCGGAATTGCGGCCGTTGCATGGCATGGCTGGAAAAAGAAACGAAAAAATCAGTAAAAAGGTATTGATTTATTCCTGTTTTCTAGTATAATGACATTGTATTCATAAAGAAAGACACCAATGATAAAGGAGTTAAAAAAATGAAAAAACTGTTTGCTATGCTGTTGGCACTGGTGATGGTTCTGGGTTTGGCTGCTTGTGCCAACAATGATAATACCACCACGAGTTCCACAAAGAATGAGAGCACAAATCCTTCCTCTACCGGCACTTCTCCTGAAGTGAATGCAATGACTCATGCAGAGTATGTTGCTGCTGAGGATGGAAGCAAGGTTGAGATCCTGGCTTATGTGCAGGCTTATCAGGTGTCCGCTAAGGACAATGTGATCAGCATCTACGCTCAGGATAAGGACGGCGGCTACTTCATTTACGGCGTTCCATACACCAAAGAAACAGCGGCCAAGCTGCAGAAAGGGGTCAAGATCCATGTTTCTGGATCCAAGGGTTCTTGGAACGGTGAGATGGAGGTCATGGAGCCAAACCTGGAAGTGATCGATGATAACGATCAGTATATTGCAGATGCTTGTGATGTGACCGCTCTGATGGGTAAGGACAAACTGATCGATCACCAGAATGAGTTGGTTACGATTAAGGGCTTGACTGTGGCTGCTTCCAAGATCGAAAACGACGATAAGGAATATGCATTCCTGTATAACTGGAATGGTTCCGGAAGCGAAGGCGATGATATCTATATCACCGTAATGCTCGACGATGCAAAGTACAGCATCTGTGTTGAGTCTGATCTGTGCAACAAAGACAGCGAGGTTTACAAGGCAGTTCAGAAACTGAAAATTGGCGATGTCATCGATGTGGAGGCTTTCCTGTATTGGTATAATGGTGCAGAAGCACATATCACCGGTGTGAAGAAAGCTGCCTAAGTTTTATACAACATACACCCCAATGCAAAAGCATTGGGGTGTTCTTTTTTGAAAAAGGGGGTAGAAATATCGAAAATAGGGTGGTATAATATAACCATCTATGAAAAACCTTAGGAGGCGTTTTTATGACGAAAATTGACATTTACTCCGGCTTTTTGGGCGCTGGTAAAACAACGCTTATCAAGAAGATGATCCAGGAAGCCTATCAGGGTGAAAAACTGGTGCTGATCGAGAATGAATTTGGTGAGATCGGCATTGACGGCGGCTTCTTGCAGGATGCTGGTATCAATATTACCGAAATGAACTCCGGATGCATCTGTTGTTCTCTGGTGGGTGACTTCGGCAAGGCGCTGACTCAGGTCATCGACCAGTATCACCCCGACCGGATCGTGATCGAGCCTTCCGGTGTAGGCAAGCTGTCCGATGTGGTGGCTGCTGTGGAAAAAGTGCTGGATCACGATGTGGTTCTGGGCTATAAGGTGGCTGTTGCCGATGCGGGCAAGGTCAAGATCTATATGAAGAATTTCGGTGAGTTCTATAACAACCAGATCGAAACCGCTTCTACCATCATTCTCTCCCGTACCGATGCCATTGCGCAGGCAAAGCTGGACGCTGCTGTGGCGCTGTTGCGGGAGCATAATGCCCAGGCGACTCTGGTTGTCGCACCCTGGAGCGAACTGACGGGTGAGCAACTGCTGGAGGCCATGGAGGGCGCTACTTCCGTCCAACATGATCTGGAGGAACTGGAGCACGACCATGCGCATCACTGCTGCCACGGTCATCACCACGATGAGGACGAGGAAGAGCACCATTGCTGCCACGGTCATCACCACGATGAGGA
>CAZJCA010000003.1:0-51172 GCA_964544505.1 uncultured Oscillospiraceae bacterium | reverse complement strand
GTGACCTCATGCGTGTGAAGCATGCGCTCTAACCAGCTGAGCTAAGCCTCCATGGAACGCAAATCATTATACCATAAATCGGGCGTTTGTCAAGCCTTGATTTTGGGAATTTATAAAAAGAAACCGCCTGTATCTTCCATTTGACTTTCTTGGCGGAATTTTTTATACTAATGTCAGAAAAAGAAAGAGGTGCGACCTATGTTTGAAGGATTTACCCCCGAAACCATTGATTTTCTCTGGGGCATTCGGATGAATAACAACCGGGACTGGTTTTTGGAGCACAAAAAGCAGTATACCGATACCCTTTACGAGCCTATGAAGGAACTGGCAAAGGAGCTGTTTGTCCCTTACGCCGATACCCCCGGCAACATGATGAAAGTCAGCCGGATCTATCGGGATGCACGGCTGCACCATCCGCTGCCCTATAAGGAAAGCCTTTGGTGCTGTGTTCGCCGGGATGGGGACTACTGGCTGGAGCGTCCCTGCGTGTTTTTGGAGATCAACCCGGATCGGGTGATGTATGGATTTGCTGTTCTGCGTCCCAAGACCGAGTATATGGACAATTTCCGCAAAGAAATTTCCAATCGTCCTCAGGAATTTCTGGATCTGATGGCAAAAACCGAAAAAGAAACTGGGATTCCCGTCACCGCGCAGCTGTATAAGCGACCCAAAGAGACGGAAAATGAACAGTTAAAGCCCTATTTTGCCTGGAAAGAGGCCATCGAGTGCATTTGCTATGAGCCGATTTCGGAGACCGTTTTTGGACGGGACTTGGCAGACCGGGCGCTGGATCTGTTTGAAAAATTAGAGCCGGTTTACCGCTATTTTAACCGCTTCTAAGGAGGCATCTATGGAAATTTGGCACATGAACGGCGCCGGAAATGACTTTCTGGTGGTGGACAGCCGTGGAAAGATACTGGACTTTTCTGCTATGGCAAAGGAGCTTTGTGCTCAGCATGGGGCGGATGGCTTTATGGCGGTGGATACCTCGGAAAAAGCAGATTTCCGCCTGCATTTTTACAATGCCGATGGCAGCCGGGGAGAGATGTGCGGCAATGGCAGCCGCTGTATCTGCCGCTTTGCCTATGAGCACGGCTTTGGGGCAGAGAGCATGACGGTCGAGACCGATGCCGGTCTGGTTTACGGCTGGCGATTGTCGGAAACAGAGTACCGGGTGCAGCTGAACGATCCCAGCATTCTGGAGCTGAACCGCAAGGAAAATGCTGCCTATGTGGAGCTGGGAGATCCGGGACTTCCCCACGCTGTGACGGAATTGCCGGGGCTGATCTGGGAGCGGCGGGAGGAACTGCGGCAGCAGGCCAAGGCGCTGCGTTTTGACCCGGCCTTTCCCAAGGGGGCAAATGTGAATTTTTACACCTGGCTGGGGGAGGGACACATCCGCATTCTCAGCTACGAGCGTGGGGTGGAGGATTATACGCTGGCCTGCGGCACAGGAACAGGCGCCACCGCCGCCGTTCTCTGGGCGCAGGGGAAGCTGCCCGGTGGCAGATTGATCGCCGAAAATCCCGGCGGCACATTGACCGTAGATCTGGAAGGGAGCAATGGTGTTGTGACCAAACTGCTGCTCCAAGGCCCAACGGAAGTAACGCAAGTGTTTGAAATATGAGAAACGGTGCGCAGAACATTCTGCGCACCGCGTTTTAATATTCTCTGACCACGGCCTTCACAAGGCCAATCAGCTCCGCTTCCGAGCCGTCAATGGGATCGTAGTTGTCGTTTTCCGGCATGAGCCAAATTTCGCCATTGCGGCGGCGCAGGCGCTTGACTGTGGCTTCGTCGCCAATGCGTGCTACCACGATCTGACCGTCCATGGCGGTCTGCTGGGGGCGGACAACCACCTTGTCGCCGCTTAAAATACCGGCGTTGATCATGCTGTCGCCCCGGACACGGAGGGCAAAGCAGCTGGGATCCCCATCCCAGGCCATGGTGCCTTCCTGATTTTCCACTGCCAAAATGGGTACGCCGGCGGTGACCACACCCACAATGGGGATCTGGCCGGGGCGCTGACTGGTGACGATGGCACGCTTTAGTCCCTTGGCATTGGGCGTTTGCAGAAGACCCTTGTCTTGCAGAGCCTGTAAATGGTAGCTGACGGAAGCAGTGGAACGCAGGCCGACGGCGGCACCGATTTCCCGAACGGAGGGCGCATAGCCATTCTCCTGGATGAATTGGTTTACATAATCCAAAATGAGTTCTGCCTTATTGCTGGTTCTTGGCATATACATCCACTCCTAATTTAGTCTTTTGCTCATTGTAGCACAAATGAACGAAAAATGGAAGCCTTTTTTCACACATTTTTTCGTGTTTGGCATAAAATTATTTGAGGGAGGGGATGTTATGGACAAAAATATGGAAAAGAGGGTGTGGCAACGGGTATACGGTCGTTCGCCCATGCCCCCGAGATCTACACCACAGCAGCGGCAGCAGCTGCGCCGTATCCTGGATCGGTCACAGGCAAATCTGCGTTTTTACGAGAGCCAAAGCCGTGATCCGGTCTATGGAGAGGCCTTTACCCGTTTGGCTGACGAGACCCGGGAACACTGCAAAATGCTGGGGCTGATGATCCAGGGGTAATTGCCAGAATTGTGCTTGCAAAAATCCTGCTTTCATGCTATCCTATACAAAAAGAAAGGGAGGAAGTGGAGCGTATGCGGCTTCAGGAATCGGGAGAAATGTATTTGGAGACCATTTTCGTGCTGTCTCAGACCATGGACACGGTGCGCTCCATTGATGTGGTGGAACACATGGGCTACTCCAAGCCCAGCGTCAGCCGTGCGGTAAACCTGCTGAAAAAGAACGGCTATCTGGAAATGGAGGATAGCGGTGCCCTGCACCTGACTGCGTCCGGACGGGAGATCGGCGAAAAGATCTATGCCCGGCACAAGACTTTGACAGCGCTGCTGATGAAGCTGGGTGTTGACCGGGAGACTGCTGCCGAGGATGCCTGCAAGATGGAACACGCCATTTCCGACACGACATTTAAGGCCATTTGCCGCCATTTGGAACAGGATTTCTAAGAATAATTAACGCCACTGGGTGAACCAGTGGCGTTTTTTGTTATGACAGCCGTACTTCCACGGGCTTGGAAATGGTCATGGTCTCCGGAGTGACGGTGCATTCCATAGACAGAATCTGAACCCCTGCGGCAGCAGCTTCTCGCAGGGCAGCACCAAAGGCCGGGTCGGTATCATCGTTGGGGTGCAGATATAGCACATTTTCCATCTGCACCACGAACAGCACATAAGCGCCAAATCCTTCCTGCGCCAGTTTGGTCAGACCCTTCAGGTGCTTGACTCCTCGCTCTGTGGGGGCATCGGGGAAAGCACACACGCCATCGTTTTCCAGGGTGACACCCTTTACTTCCAGAAAACAGCGACGACCATCTTTAAAAAACGAAAAGTCGAAGCGGCTGTCGCCGTAGGTATATTCCCATTTTAGATCGTCGATGTCCCCCAGACCACCGGCAATCAACCATTCCTGAACGGCGTGGTTGGGGGCTTGGGAGTCCATGTTGATGATGCGGCGGCCTTTCCGGACGGAGATCAGATCATATTTGGTTTTTCGGGTGAGCGTGTCCCAGTGCTGACACCAAACTTCTGCCCCCTGGGGGAGAAGTTCACGGCAGCGGCCTGTATTTTTTACATGGACGATCTCTGTTTTGCCGTTGATCTGCACATGGGCAATAAAGCGGTTTGGCCGTGCCAGAAATTGCCCGGCGATCATGTTTTCATAATGCATGGTGTACCTCAATGTGTTCTTTTGCTGTTATAATACCATAGATTTGACGCTCATTCAACGGAAAAATAATAAACACACCCATGACAACAGATCTGGATGGGTGCATTTGACGGAATCCTTTTTGCGGAAAAATTGAAAAATATAACAAAAATGTGTAATTTTTAAAGCCTTTTTCGGAACAATGCAAATCCATTTTAGGGTTGCTTTTCGACAGAAAATGCGATATAATAAAACAGCCTATACCAATAACCTAGTAAATGAGAGGTTTTACGATATGATGAATATTCCTTTTTCGCCTCCTGATATCACAGAAGCTGAAATTATAGAAGTAACAGAAGCTTTGCGCTCCGGTTGGATTACCACAGGCCCCAAGACCAAGCAGTTGGAGCGGCAGATCGCTGCATGGGTCGGCACAGAAAAATGCGTCTGTCTCAATTCGCAGACCGCCTGTGCGGAAATGGCTCTGCACATTATGGGAATCGGCCCCGGAGATGAAGTCATCACCAGTGCATACACTTATACGGCCTCTGCGTCTGTGATTGCCCATGTGGGGGCAAAAATCGTGCTGATCGATACCCAGACGGATGGCTTTGAAATGGATTATGATGCGCTGGAAGCAGCCATTACGGAAAAAACAAAAGCAATCATTCCTGTGGATCTTGCTGGCATTCCCTGTGATTATGACAGAATTTTTGCAATTGTAGAGCGCAAAAAACACTTGTTTAGTCCGAAAAATGATATACAGGCTTCCCTTGGCAGAGTTGTGGTTATGGCAGATACAGCCCACGCTTTTGGCGCAAAATGGCACGGGAAAATGGTTGGATCTATTGCGGATTTCTCCAGCTTTAGTTTTCACGCTGTCAAAAACCTGACAACTGCGGAAGGCGGTGCGCTGACTTGGAGAACGATCCCCGGCGTTGATAATGATGAAATTTATCATAAGTTGCAGCTTCTATCTCTGCATGGTCAATCCAAGGACGCATTGGCAAAGACCAAACTGGGGGCTTGGGAATATGACATTGTTGATACATGGTATAAGTGCAATATGACGGATGTTGCGGCGGCGATTGGCTTGAAGCAGTTTGCCCGCTATCCTGAGATGCTCAGCCGCAGGAAAGAGATCATTGGCAGGTATGATGCTGCGTTCCGGCCACTGGGCGTGGAAACGCTGGTGCATTATAGTGACTCTCACGAGTCCTCGGGACACCTCTATATCACCCGTGTGCCGCATATCACGCTGGAACAGCGAAATGAGATCATTATCAAAATGGCAGAACGGGGCGTTGCCTGTAATGTGCACTATAAACCATTGCCGCTACATACGGCATATAAAAAACGGGGTTTTGATATTGTGCAGTACCCGAATGCGTATGCACATTTTGCCAACGAGATCACATTGCCACTGCATACCTGCCTGACCGATGAACAGATTGCGTATGTTATTGAAAACTATACGGATATTTTGAGAGAGTACTTAAAATGATTTTGAGAAAATGGGAAGATTTGCCAGAGCAGCTTCGCACCGAAGCCGTTCGACCTTACTATGATATCCTGAAAAAGAAGCAGGGAAGCTTGGTTGCAAAAAGAGTTTTTGATGTGATCGTTTCCGGATTGATGCTTGTTGTTCTCAGCCCGGTCTTTTTGATTTTGGCAATTGCGATCAAGATCGAGTCTCCCGGTCCGGTTTTCTATCGACAGGAGCGAGTGACGCAGTACGGAAAGACATTCCGGATTTTTAAGTTCCGTTCCATGGTTAGTAATGCGGATCAGATTGGCACACAGGTCACAGTCGGAAACGATAGTCGGATCACCCGGATGGGCAAGCTAATTCGCAAGTGCCGCCTGGACGAAGTGAGTCAATTGGTCGATATTTTCCGAGGAACGATGACTTTTGTGGGTACCCGTCCGGAAGTGCCCAAATATGTGAATGCTTATACACCTGAAATGATGGCAACGCTATTGCTGCCTGCCGGCGTGACCAGCCAGGCGAGCATTGTGTACAAGGACGAAGACAGACTCCTTTCCAATGCCGTAGACGCAGATCATATTTATGTCACCGTCGTCCTTCCTGAAAAAATGCGATACAATCTGGATGCAATTACCCAATACAGTTTCTGGCAGGACATAAAACTGATGTTCAGGACGGTTTTCGCCGTTTTGGGAAAAGACTAACCTTTCATTTTTACAGCGCCGGCCGTTGTGCTGGGCATATAAGGAGATCAAAATCGTGATTGATTATCAAAATCGAGAAATCTGCAATGGTGTTACTACACACCAGCTTCAGCAGAAGTCTCTGGAAATACTGAAATATTTTCAAAACCTCTGCCGTGAAAACGGCCTGCGCTATTGGGTCGGAGGCGGCACCTGCATTGGCGCTCTGCGCCATCAGGGATTTATTCCGTGGGACGATGATATCGATGTTTTCATGCCTCGTCCCGATTACGAAAAGCTCTATCGGATCTGGAACGAGGTGGCTGATACAAAACGCTATGCCCTGTGCCGCACTACTCGGGAGCAGAATAATCATCAAACGGATATGCAGTTGGTGGATCTGAATACGACCTTTATCAACAGGCATTCTGTCAACGAAGACATCATGCACGGCGTTTCCATCGATATCATGCCAATGGAAGGATGTCCACGCTCCAAGATCAAGCAGTTGTTTCAGATATACCACTCTGTGATCTATTCGATTTTCAATGTACAGCGGTTGCCGGATCATCAGGGTAAATTTCTTCGCACGATGACAAAGCTGGTGCTCAACGCCGTGCCCGATCCGGACAGGCGATATCGACTTTGGAAAAAGCACGAAAAGCTCATGTACCAATACGACTTTGAGCAGGCTGATTTTGCAAAGGAAACCATCACCTCTTTCCGTGCCTTGTTTTATAAATATCCCAGAGCATATTTTGAAACCAAAGAAGTTCCTTTTGAGGATATTTCCGTTCCCATTCCTATTGGTTACCACGAATATCTGACCCGTATTTTCGGTGACTACATGAGCCTGCCTTCCGAAGACCAGCGGTGTGCAAAGCACGATATCGTGTATCTGAATTTGGAAGAGCCCTTTCAAAAGTACCGCGGTATTTATTACTGTATCCCCAAGAAGTGAGGTAGATCATGTCCACACGGTTGAAATATTTGCTAGAGCACCTTATCCAGAATGTTTTAAAGATATTTTGGCTTTTTCCGATTCATCGGCAGCAAATACTGTTTTCTGCATTCAGTGGCAGACAGTATGCCGACAGCCCAAAACGAATATCTGATGAACTTTTGCAGACACACCCGGAATATCAGCAGGTCTGGGCTTTTGTAGACCCGGAGAAGTATGCCCGTTTAAAAGAAAAGGGCATCAAGGTCGTTAAGTTCAAATCACTGGCCTACCTTTACTATGCAGTGACCAGCCATGTATTTGTGGACAATGTGGAGTTTTGGTCGATATTGACCTTTCGCCGGAAACAGATGGTCCTACAAACCTGGCATGGCGGCGGTCTTTATAAACGGGTCGGCTCTGACCGCATGGATGTCAGTCAGCCGCAGTTGCAACATGTGATAGAAAAGATGCGGAAAAACACATTATTTGTCAGCAGTTGTCAACAGTTTACAAAGCATGTCATCCGTGGTGCTTTCGGTTATGACGGTGCCGTACTGGAGGTGGGTCTGCCCCGCAACGATGAGCTGATCCACGGCACAGGTGTTGATCTGCAATTACTGCGTGAGCAGTTGAATATCCCGTCTGACCACAAGGTCGTCCTGTATGCGCCAACTTTCCGAAATAGCCTTCGTACTGACCTGTACGATATTGACATGGATCGCCTGCGGCAGGCGCTGCATCTGCGTTTTGGGGGCGAATGGACTGTGTTACTGCGACTGCACTACTATATGTCTGACCAGAGAATGGCGGCTGCAGCCCATGTCGTGGATGCTACCACCTATCCCGATATGCAGCATTTGCTTCAACTGGCCGATGTGCTTGTTACAGACTACTCTTCGTCATTGTGGGATTTTTCGCTGATGTACAAACCTGCATTCGTCTATGCAAATGACCTGGCGGACTATTGCACGGAACGAAATTTCTACACGCCCATTGAACGATGGCCGTTCCCTGTTGCCACAGGAAACGATTCCCTTGTAAAGGCCATCAGCGAATTCTGTGAAGAAGAGTATCGCATTCGCGTGTGTAACCACCACGCGCAACTGGGCAGCACGGAGACCGGCGAAGCCACACATCTTGTCTGCCAATGTATACAAAATCACATTATGGAGGGTACAACCAAATGAATACTGCGGTTATTTTCGCCGGCGGTACCGGTACACGAATGCGCACAACGGGCCGTCCCAAGCAGTTCCTGGAGCTACATAACAAACCGATTATTATTCATACCATTGAATGTTTTGAGAACCATCCGGAGATCGACAGCATTGTGGTCGTCTGCATTGAAAGCTGGATCGATTATTTAAAAACACAGATCGCCCGTTTCGGGATCAGGAAGGTCGTCCGGATCGTCCCTGGTGGAAACTCTTCTCAGGAATCCACAAGGAACGGACTTTATGCAGTAGCCGATATACAGGATCCACAGGATACCATTGTTTTGATCCACGACGGCGTTCGCCCACTGATCAACGACCAACTGATCAGCGATAATATTCGCATGGTGAAGGAAAAGGGCAATGCCATAACCACGGTGTCTGCCATCGAAACGATCATTACCGTCAACGAACAAAGTCAGATCGAGTCCGTGATCGATCGCAGCAAATGCTGTATGGCACGGGCACCGCAAAGTTTCTGGCTCAGTGATATTATTGATATGCATGAACGGGCGATTCGAGACGACTATCAGGTGATTGATTCCGCATCTTTGATGATCCATTACGGGAAGGAACTGAACATTGTAGAAGGCCCCAGAGAAAATATAAAGATAACGACACCGGCTGACTTTTATGTTTTCCGTGCGATTGTGGATGCAAGGGAAAATGCGCAGATTTTGGGGTTGTAATAATGGGAATAAGAAATAAAACACCGAATCCGATCCTTCAAAATGATCTGGAGCAATTGGCGAAGACATTTCCTTTTGCTGCTGAACTGAAAAACAGCAGCATTTTGATCACCGGTGCGACCGGCCTTGTGGGTTCTGCGTTGACAAGAGCGCTTGCGGTCATTAGCGAAAAGCATGCACTTAACATTAAAATCTATGCGCTGGTTCGAAATATTGAAAAAGCCAATGCAACATTGGGGGACTTGTTACGCTCCGGAAGTGTAGTTCCAATTCAGGCAGATGTGACCCAACCAATAAATCTGGACGACCATGTGGATCATATTTTCCACACCGCCAGTGTAACAGCCTCAAAAACCTTTGTCACGCAACCGGTAGAGACGCTGTTGACTGCGATTGTAGGAACACAAAACCTGTTGGAATTTGCTCGTAAAAAGAACATAAAGAGCATGGTGTATCTCTCTTCCATGGAGGTTTATGGAATTACCGACCCCGATTTATACCCAATTCGAGAAGCCGACTTGGGATATATCGACATTCTCAGCGTTCGCAGTTCCTATTCTGAGGGAAAGCGTACCTGCGAATGCCTTTGTAGTGCCTATGCTGCTGAATATGGTGTTCCTGTAAAAATTGCACGGCTTGCCCAGACTTTCGGTGCAGGTGTCAGTCCGGAAGACAATCGTGCTTTTGCACAATTTGCCAAAGCTTGTCTGACCGGCAAGGACATTGTGCTTCATACCAGGGGCGATTCCGTTGGAAACTACTGTTACACCACTGATGCTGTTGGAGGGCTACTCACAATTTTACTTCATGGTGCAACCGCACAGGCATACACTGTCGTCAACGAACGCACTACCATGCCAATCCGAGATGTGGCGCAACTGGTAAGCGATACGCTGACCGGCGGAAAGACAAAAATCGTCTTTGATATTCCTGACAATGCCCTCACTTACGGTTATGCGCCGGATGTCACGATGCGACTGTCTGCGGACAAGTTACGCGCGCTTGGTTGGGAGCCTGTTGTTGAACTTCCCGAAATGTTCCGACGCCTTGCAGCAGGTTTTCAGGCTTTCTCTTAAACACTCGCAGCCTCAATGCTGTTCAACCGAAAACCAATGGTATAATTGGAGACGACTATGAATAAAATCGAACAAAAAAGAATAAAAAGCGACATACATCCAAGTGCTGGTTTATCGTTGCCCCTCTGCTTTGTGCTATGCGTTTTTACATGCACATTTTTCGTTTATCGGGATTTTGGCATTCGCATGATTTACGGTTTTGCGATATTGGGAGTTCTGCTGATAGCAAATATCGTCCGGCGAATGATGAAAAAACGTCCTCCGGTCATGACGAACTTCAAAACGGCAGCGGTCATGTTGTGCGCTGTTATTGTTTTCTTCTTTTTGTTGCCATACAGCAACAGGGATAGCGACAACCTTTCCATGATCATATCCATGCTGATTTGTACCGTATTTATTGTACTGTCAGACAGCCACGAGAATGTGGGCAGATCGATCGATCTTCTTAAAATTACAGGGATCTGTATGGCTGGGTTTGTGCTGTTTTTTACGGTATTTGAGGAGCTTTTCTGGAAAACCCTCGGCCCGCTCCTGTCCGAAACCGCCCGGCAATATCTGCGCTATTATGTCCCCCGGGGGTACGGCATTACCCTGGGTGGTTGTACTTTTACAGATTACATATTGGTTGTAGGCATGGGTGCCATTTCGACTCAGTTGCTATTTGAACACACCTCTATGTGGAAAAGAGTTGTACAGTGGCTATCGCTGGTTGTTTGCGCGGCTGCGGTTATCTGTGTTGGCCGGAAGGGGGAGGTCTTGGCACTTTTTGCCACGGTCGTCATCCTGCTGCTCGTTATCGCTACGCCTGAACAACGAAAAAAACGTGGGATCATTTTGGCTGCCGCTGTCATCTTTGCTGTCGTTGCCGTAATTGCGCTGCTCCCGGTCCTCCGTAACATCACTTCGTTAAAGCGGTATGTGCAGATGATCGACAACCTCTTTGCAGGGAAGGACATTTCTTCCGGCAGATTGGAGCTGTATGAGCTCGCGTGGGATCTTTTCCTGGATCATCCGCTATTTGGTGTCGGCTGGGGACAGTTTGCCCAGTCGATCCCTGATGAGTTCCGACTCATACACAACGGCGGTGGTGTTCAGACATTGAAAGATGTCCATTGCATCTATCTGCAATTTCTCTGCGAATCCGGCTTGATCGGTTTCCTGTGCGTTATGGTTCCGATCTGTTATTGCTATATTCAAACACTCAAGCAGATGCTTCGTCTTCAAAAGCAGCAGACCCAATTTCCCCAACAGAAGGATTGCAGGAATTTGAATTATATCTCTTTTGGCATTCAGACCTTTATCTTTGGCATTGGTTTCATTGATCCCTCTTTCCAAAAAGTACAGTTCTGGTGTTTCTATGGGATCGCTTTGATCATGGAAAACAACGCCTTACAATTGGAAAATGCTTCCGTTGACGGGAAGATAGAGCGTGCGCTGTCGTCTGTTACCCTTCCAATTCAAAAAATCACAAATAGAGTTTTTTGCAGGAAAAATAAGAATGATGAGCAAAATTAAAACATTTTTACACAAATATACCGCCATACCAGAGTCGCTGAAAGCGACTCTGGTGTTTGCCATTGCCTCTTTTGCCACCAGTGGCATCAACTATATCACTACTCCCATTTTTACCAGACTTTTGACCAGTGAGCAGTACGGTACTGTGGCGGTGTATAATTCCTGGTACTCCATCATACGGGTGTTTGCTTCTATGGCGCTGATATTTCCGGGCGTAATGAATGTTGGACTGTATGAACATCGTGACGGCCGCTGGAAATATCTTTCCAGCATGCTTGGACTGACCACAGCTACCACATTGATACTGGGCGTATTCTATCTGTTGCTTTCCAGCCAGGTGGAAGCTGCTCTTGCACTTCCCAGCACGCTGGTGGTACTGATTCTGCTGATGTGCCTTTCTCAGCCTGCAACGACATTCTGGACATTCAAACAGCGCTATGAGTATCGCTATAAGGAAACATTTTTTGTCTCTGTCGGCTCTGCGCTGTTGGCTCAAATATTGGCCATTGTTGCTGTACTCTATGCCAGAGAACGTGGATACACCAATTTGGATCATGTTCGGCTCTGGAGTGCAGGAGTGGTGAATATTGCAGTAGGTCTGATCCTGTGCGTATATATCCATAAAAAAGGTAGAAAAGTCGTTGATATTCCCCTCTGGAAGAGTACACTGATCGTAGCGTTGCCGCTGATCCCCCACTATCTTGGCAGTGAGATGCTCAGCAGCATCGATAAGATCATGATCGATAAAATGGTGGGCTCTGACAAGGCCGGCATCTATTCGCTGGCTGCAATTTTGTCCTCCATTGGTGTTTTGCTCTGGAGAGCGCTGAATATCATGTTTGCACCATTCGTCAACGAAAAACTGGGACAGAAGGATTATTCCAGCATCAGGAAAAATACGAAACCGCTGCTGGAAATGGCGGGCATTATGTGCGTTATTGCGGCGTTGGCTGCTCCGGAGATCATTCGCATTTTGGCTACGGAAGATTATTTGCAGGGTGTATATGTGGTGCCCCCCATTGCCGCCGGTGTATTTCTTCACGCAATTTATGACACCTATTCTGCCGTATCCTTCTTTAACAAAAAGTCCTTCTACATTATGGCCGCAACTGTGACCGCTGCGGTCGTCAATTTGGTTCTGAACTATGTGTGTATTCTCCGCTTTGGTTATCTTGCCGCAGGTTATACTACCTTGATATCCAATTTGGTCCTTGTTGGAATGCACTACATCAATGTGCGCAGAATCGAAAAGGCGCAGATTTATGACGGAAAATTTTCCTTGCTGATGATATTTGTCGTTGTTATTGGTTGCTTGCTGTGCAACCTGCTTTACGGTGGTGTTGTCCTCCGTTATGTTCTGATTGCGATACTTTTGGTGTTGATGTTCCTGCGGAGAAAGAACTTCTTTGGTTCCCTGATCGCAATGAGAGTGGAGCACAAATGAGTCGAATATCCGCAACTATTAAAAACGGTACCGTGCTTGAAATGATTCGCTATAATAAAAATCCAGGAGGCAGTTATGAAAAAACGGCTGTGGCTGAAAATTGTTCTTGGAGGACTGGCGGCAATTTTGCTGGCAGTGGTTGCGCTGGTCATTTACCTGACGGCGACGGAGTATAACCCCAAAGACCGGCAGGATGCTGAGTGGCTACAGATCGATAATGCTGTTACGCCCGTTGGAGAAAACCTGACCATTTACAGCTGGAACATCGGCTACGCAGGACTAAATGCGGCATCGGACTTCTTTATGGACGGCGGCAGCAAGGTCAATCCCACTGAGGGCGAAGTGGCGGAAAACCTGACTGCCATCAAGGAGTTTATTTCCTCTAATTCGGCGGATGCCTGGCTGTTGCAGGAAGTGGATGTCGGCTCTGCCCGAACAGGCTATGTCAACGAGTTAAAGTCTATCTCCGAGGCCTATCCCGGCAGCTTTGCCCTGGCCTACAACTACAAGTGTGCATTTGTGCCCATTCCCTTGCCGCCTATCGGCAAGGTGGAAAGCGGCGTTGCAACCTTTACAAGTGGCCTTGTCAAAGGCGTATCAGAGCGGATCGCCCTGCCTTGTCCTTTCTCCTGGCCCAGCAGTACTGCCAATTTGAAGCGGTGCCTGCTGATCACACGGCTGGCAATCGAGGGCAGCGATAAAGAAGTGGTGCTGGTGAACCTCCATTTGGAGGCCTACGATGATGGTGAAGGAAAGGCCGCCCAGACGAAGCTTCTGATGGAAATTTTGCAGCAGGAGTATGAAAAGGGCAATTATGTGATCGCCGGCGGCGACTTTAATCAGACCTTCCCCGGTGTTCTGGATACATTCCCTGTGACAGGGGATGTGTGGGCACCTGGGGTCATGGAAGAGGGCGCTCTGCCCGTGGGGTTCCGATATGTCTTCGACGGCGACAGCCCCTCCTGCCGCCTGCTGAATAAGCCTCTGGATGAAAGTAGCCAGATGTATGTGCTGGACGGGTTTATCGTTTCACCCAATGTACGGGTGGATTTGGTGGAAACGGTGGAACTGGGCTTTGCCCATTCTGACCACAATCCGGTAAAACTGTGCGTGACCTTATTGACGGACTGAAAATACCCCTGTATCCGCTCTGCTGCGGATACAGGGGTATTTATTATGATCGCTCCCGGCGGTCGTAGGTATGGACCCAATCGGCCTTCCAGTAGTAAAGCAGAAATACCACACAGCTGACACACCAGGTCAACGGGTAGGCCCAGAAAATGGTCTGGATGGTGGGGAAGTGCCGGACGGCGATGGTGATATAGGTCACACGCAGGATGCACCAGCAGGCCAGCATGGTGAACATGGGCATTTTTGCCCGTCCTGCTCCTCGCATGACGGCGGAAACGCCGTGAGCCAGGGCCAAAGCGAAGAAAAAGAAGCATTCTGTTCGCATTTGCAGAACGCCGATGCGCACCACATTAGCATCATCATTGAACAGGCGGATTACCCAGGGGCAGATAAAATAGAGGATCACACCCAGCAACTCTGCCAGAGTCATGGCGCAGAGAATGCCAAAGACAGCACCTTGCTTTGCTCGCTGATGCTGCTTTGCCCCCAGGTTCTGACTGATGAAGGTGGTGATGGCGGAGGTAAAGGCCGTGATGGGCAGGAAAACAAAGCCTTCCACCTTGGCATAAGAGCCGCAACCAGCCATGGCATCGGAGCCAAAGGCGTTGATATTGCTCTGCACCACCACATTGGCGATGGAAATAATGGAGTTCTGCACGCCGGAGGGGATGCCCTGACCGGCGATCTGCCCCAGCATGGGAAAATCAAAGCGGATGTGCCCAAAAATCACTTTCTCCGGCCCGGTGGCACGCAAAAGCTTCATAAAGCACAGAATAGCGCTGACCGCTTGACTGATGACCGTTGCAATAGCTGCTCCGGCAACGCCCATTTGCATCGGCCCTACAAAAAGCAGATCCAGAAGCACATTGACGATGGAAGAAAAAATCAGGTAGTAGAGGGGCGTGCGGCTGTCGCCCACCGCCCGAAGAATGCCCATGCAGGTGTTGTACATCAGGGAGAAGAAGGCACCCATGAAATAGATGCGGAAATAGGTAATGGACAGGGGCAGCACATCTTCCGGGGTTTTCATCCAGACCAGGATCTGGGGGGTGAGGAAGATGCCTGCAATAGTCATCAGCAGGCCGCATACCGCCCCGAAAGCGATGTTGGTGTGAATGGCGGTGGACATGGTTTCGTAGTCTTTGGCCCCAAAGTAGCGGCTGATGACTACCCCTGCGCCCAGCGACAGACCCATGAAAAATCCGGTCATCATAAAAATCAAATTACCGCTGCTGGAAACTGCCGCAAGAGCACCTTTGCTGACGAAATTGCCGACGATCACGCTGTCGGCGGTGTTGTACAGCTGCTGGAACAGCTGCCCTAAAAAGACCGGCACGGCAAAGGCAAGCATGTGCTTCCAAATAGAGCCGGTGGTCATATCCTGCTGTTTGCTGATGGTGGGCAATGGGCCACCTCCTTAAAATGGGGTTGAACTTATTATAGTGGTTTTTGTCAGGAAGGTCAAGGTGTATAAAAAGAGCGTCGATATCCGAAAATATCGACGCTTTCTGCCTTCAAAGAACCATCACCAGTGTGCCGGCGGCAATGAGTACACAGCCGATGGCGGATTTGACGGTAAATTTTTCGTGGAGGAATACGAAGGCCAAAACCAGCGTAATGACCACGCTGAGCTTGTCAATGGGGACGACCTTGGAGGCTCCGCCTACTTGCAGCGCCCGGTAGTAGCACAGCCAGGATGCGCCGGTGGCAAGGCCGGATAAGATCAAAAACAGCCAGCTTTTTCGGCTGATCTCGGTCAGACCGCTTTGGGCGTTGGTCAGAAAAACCATGCCCCAGGCCATGACTACCACGACCATGGTCCGAATGGCGGTAGCCAAATTGGAGTTAACGCCGTCAATGCCGACCTTTGCCAGAATTGAGGTGAGTGCTGCAAAGACCGCAGAGCCTAATGCAAGAATGAGCCACATATCCTTTCCCTCTTTTTCTTGTTTGGATAAAACCATTATAGCGATACTGAGGGGGACTGTCAATCAATGATGATAGATTAGAATAAGGGAAGGAAGCGTTCTGTGCAAATTTCAAGGAAAAAGGACGAGCAGGGCAGAATAAGCTTCTAGCGGAGGTGATGGTCATGTTGACCACCGTATGGCTGATGCTCAGTTCCCTTTTGTACTCGTTGCAGCTGTCGTCCGGCAGCTTCCCGGCACCGTTGACAGCCCAGCAGGAGCAGCATTATTTACAGTTGGCTGCCCAGGGGGACATGGAGGCACGCAATATTCTCATTGAGCGCAACCTGCGCCTGGTGGCACATATCATGAACAACGGTTGATGCACGCAGATGGAACTTCTGGAATGTGTCTGGAAGTTTGGAATTTACATATTTTTGCACAGAAAGTCGAATTTTGTGGAATGGAATGTTCGTATTATAACGAAAGTAAAAAATCACATGGACAGGCTCTGTGTTGGATCGTTGACCGAGAGTCGATGAGAAAAGCCGAATGCTGTTCTGCACGGAGGTACAACGCATCGAAAAATAATTCGCCAACTTACCGATCAATTTACCGCCAACTGACGGAAAAATGTTCCGCCAATCTTCCGAAAAGTGTTGTAAAGTTTGTCACGGTCATATCCATCGGTAGTTTGAAAAACTGACCGACTGCGACTATTGATATAAGATCATAAAAACATCCGGCAGGAGCGGATCTTCGCTCCTGCCGGATTTGTGTCATTATCAGGTAATGCCGCTGATGGCATTCTCATAAAGAAAATCGGTCAGTGTTTCGCTGATGCCGGTGTTGTAATAGTCCAGCAGCAATCCATTGAACTGCTCCATGTGGCGGTCGGTGATGGTCAGAAAACCAACTCCGGCCGAAATGAGGATCTTGTTTGCCAAAGTCATGCTGGTACGCTTATTGCCGTCCCAGAAGAACTGACCCCTTGCACCCCAGACAAAGGCTTCCAAAGCTTTAGCCGTGGCAGTCGTATCGGCAGATAAGATTCCTTTTAGCTGCTCGGTTACAGCATCCAGCGTGGGAACAGGCGGCATATAATCTGTGCCGGAGATTCCAACGGAACCGGTGCGAAGGGTACCCCATTCCAAAGATTCGTTGCGTGCGATGTATTCGTTGAGCTTGCAGAGATATTCCGGCGTGACTGGGGCATCTACCGTATTGAGTAGATACTTCCAGGCATCTCGCATATTGAGGACGGCCTGAATGTCATCTAACTGCACATTGGGAACATTGACACCGTTCAAAATGGTTTTTGTTTGAGGAAAGGTAATGGCTCGTGCTTCCATTCGCATGCCACAATAGACATTTTCATCCCACTTCTTCTTGGCGAGGAACAGGCTTTGCTCTGGGGTCATATGAAATTTATCGGGATAATTCTTCATTGGGCAGCCTCCTTGGTAAAGCTTTTAATAATTGTAGTTATTATAAACGATTTTGGCGTACAGTGCAAGTGCTACATCAGTGCATAAGAGAGGCTTTTTGTGCTGAAAGAATTATTGCCGCACATTTGGCAAGAAGGAACTTCTTCGTTACAATGTCAGTGAAATCAAAAAGCGAGGAGGTATACCAATGAAAACAGATTTTGAAGCCATGGGTGGAAGTTACCATTGGGAGGGGGACTACCTGATCCCCGATGTGGCGGTGCCGGAAATGCCCAATATCGGGATCTGGGGGCAGCGTCGGAAGCAATACCTGATGGACAACCGGAATCCGCTGTATACGGCAATGCTGCTATCCGGCAAGCTTAATGCCCACTTGGAAGAAATCGACCGATCTGCCGGAGAAAAATTTGAACGCACCGTGGAGCGGCTAAAACAGCGTGATGGCGTAACCGAGGAGCGAAAAGCCCAATCCCAAATGGAATGGGTACAGGGAATGAATGTCATCTACCACGAGGCAACGGAAATCGTCAATCGAGAGGTGATATGGACATGAGATCGAAATGGGCGAAAAATGTCGTAAATTGTTGAAAAATGATGATGTTTATGATTGTTTTCCTGGTAAAATATCTGCTATAATTATGTTATAAAAGCAGCAAAGAGGTCAGAATATGGAGAAAAAAAGAAAATGTAATGTACTTGATCGGTTGTTAGGTTTTGCTGCGGTTATTACAGATATTGCATCTACAGATCAAGAAACACGTGATGCTGGAAATATTGATGGATTTTGTCAGGCAATTGGTATTATAAGGATTCCGCTGAGCATTGGGATTTTACTCATAAACAAGTTTATGCATTGGAACAGAAGGGTGATGTCACCTCAGTAAAGGCTTTCTACAGCCCAAGCTGCCATCAAGGATGGCAGGAATTAAGTGATTATCGGCGATTTGGAACCTTCACCGTGACGATTGAGGATGCGAAAGAGTACCTCTACTCCTTCTCAACCACCTGTCGGGGGCATAAGTTCCAAGACATCAAGGTAAATCTCTATATCTGACCTAACATTGAATCCCCAACTGCGTACCGCAGTTGGGGATTTTGGTATTCGGAAATTTTCAGGGTCAATTACAAGACCAGATAAACCTGTAATTTTGCAGGAACAAGTTTCTTCATTGAAAATTTCTGCTTCTGGATGCAAAAATTTTCAGTAGGGATTGACTTGTCCGCTGCTGTTGGGTATAATCTTATTGAAAAAATAGTAAGAAAGACGCAAATATTTTCAGTAGGAGTGATTGAGTTGGAAATTAAGCGTGACTACTACCTTAATAAACTGATAGCAAAAAAGCATAACGGACTGATTAAGGTCATTACCGGTATGCGCCGCTGTGGAAAATCGTATCTGCTGTTTACTCTCTTTAAGAAGCACTTACGGGAGAGCGGCGTAAATGAAGATCATATCATCGAAATTCCCTTCGATTCCTTTGAATCCAAAAAGTTCCGTGATCCCGAAGTCCTCTATCCACATGTCAAGGCGCAGATCGTCGATGATCAGATGTACTATATTCTGCTTGACGAAGTACAGCTTCTGGGGGAATTTGAATCTGTGCTGAATGGATTCATGCGTATCTCCAATGTGGATGTGTATGTCACTGGCAGTAATGCAAAATTTCTGTCCAAAGATATTATCACCGAGTTCCGTGGCAGGGGTGACGAGTTGCATATGAACCCACTGTCATTTTCGGAATTCATGTCAGTTTATAACGGCAATAAATACGATGGCTGGAAGGAATATGTACTTTACGGCGGTCTGCCACCCGTGGTATTACTTCCTGCCCCGGAGCAGAAAATCGAACTACTGAAGCGGCTGTTCGATGAAACCTATGTCAACGATATCGTTGGCCGACACAGAATCCGTAACAAAGATGAATTCGAAGAACTGATCAATATACTGTCCTCCGGTATTGGATCTTTGACCAACCCCAAAAAGCTGGCTGACACTTTCAAAACCAAGAAAAATATCAAAATCAGTGTTAACACCATCAAGAGCTACCTGGATTATTTATGCGATGCCTTTATCGTCAGTCGTGCAACCCGTTATGACATCAAGGGCAGAAAGTACATCGATACTCCCCAGAAATATTATTTCAGCGATGTGGGTCTGCGTAATGCCAGGATCAATTTCCGGCAGATCGAAGAAAACCACACCATGGAAAACATCTTGTTTAACGAGCTGATCGCAAGAGATTTCAATGTGGATGTAGGATTGGTGTGCATAGCTGGAAAAGATAGTGCCGGCAAAAATATCCGCAAGCAGTTGGAGGTTGACTTCGTTTGCAACAAGGGATCCAAACGCTACTATGTCCAGTCCGCTTTTGCTATCCCCGACGAAGCCAAAATGCAGCAGGAGGCCAATTCCTTGCTCCGCATCGACGATACCTTTAAGAAGATCATCGTCGTCAAGGACACTCCTGCACCATGGTATACCGACGATGGTATCCTGGTCATCAGTGTGTATGACTTCCTGCTGAATGCGGATAGCTTGGACTTGTAACTGTCATATAAATTTAGAGATATGGTCATCAATCCGGCATACTACGCCCGGATGTCTGCTATCCTAGAGCAGTTGATCATCGACCGTAAGAAGGGTGTCATCAAATATGCTGAATTGCTCGATGCCTATGTGGTACTGGCAAAAAATGCAACCAAACCGGAAGACAACACCCATTATCCAGAAAGTATCCGAAGCCACGGAGGCCTTCGTGCATTGTACGATAACTGCGGCGAAGATGAAGCGTATGCGCAGAGGCTTCACACGGCAATTATGAAAGCAAAGCAAGATGGATTCCGCAACAACCCGGTAAAAGAGAACCGAATCAAGCGTGCACTTTACCAAATTACAAACGATGATGACGAAGTAGAGCACATCTATCGTATTATTGTAGAACAAGAGGAATACTGATGCAAATTCAGATTGCAGATATCTCTGTTGAGATTGTAAAAAAGAAAATAAAAAATATGCATCTGTCGGTGTTGCCTCCGGATGGTAAGGTGCGGGTTTCTGCACCACTGAGTATGTCAGATGATGCAGTTGCCATGTTCGTTAGGACGAAGCTCGGCTGGATCAGAAAGCAGCAAGCTAAGTTTGAAGCGCAACCCCGGCAGAGTGAGCGAGAATATGTATCCGGCGAAACACTCTATGTATGGGGACGGCAGTATTTCCTGCAAGTTGAGCACAGCTACAAAGGTAATTCTCTTGTGCTGGATGGCAATAGAGCAATTCTAACTGTACGGAAAGAAAGTACCACAAAACAGCGGGAAGCGTTTGTGAACGAGTGGTATCGGGGGTTGTTGAAGGCGGAGGTTGAAAAGTATCTGCCCAAATGGGAGAAGATTACTGGTCTGCATTGCAGTAGCTGGCAGAGCAAGTACATGACTACCCGCTGGGGAACGTGTAATACCAACACCCGGAAGGTCTGGTTGAACTTGCAACTGGCCAAAAAGCCTATCGAATGTCTGGAGTATGTAATTCTCCACGAACTAGCGCATCTAAAGGTTAAGAATCATGGTGCTGAATTTGTTGCTATTCTGGATCAGCATATGCCCTATTGGCGTGAATTGAAAAAGCAATTAAACGATAGCACTCTGGACTATTTGCCTGCTGAATAATGTGAAAATGATCCGCAGCTTCAACAAGAGCTGTGGATCATCACACAGGAAAATCTATATATCGAACAACGCCCCCAACAGCTTCACGGAATTGCCCCTATTTCATAATCAATATTTTCGCCCTGCTTCGCTTTTTGCGGAGCAGGGCGATTTTCTTCTATACAATAACAATGATCCACAACTGCTTCACCGCAGTTGTGGATTTTTGCGTGCCTGTTTCTCACCCTCGGTGCTGTCCATTGTATCGCAAGCCTACAACGAAAAAAGGAATGCACCGGCACATAGCCAAATGCATTCCATTTATTTTACTGTGCTGCTTTCACCAGTGCTTCCCAAACTTTTACCATTGCGTAGGTATCCAGTTTGCAATACTGAAGTAGGTTTCGGCGGGCAATTTCCTGTTCTTCCGGCGGCATATCCTTGATCTTGGGGAAGATGGACATAGCCTCACTGCCGTTGTGTACCCCTTCCAGATTGTGATAGTCCAGTGCCGGATCGTCGGGGAACAGTGCCGGCAGAACACTCTTAATGGAAAAGCTGCCGCCCATGGCACGATTGTAATAATAGCCTGACTGGAACGGTGTCAAAAGATCCTGAATATTGTCCCGAATATTCATCAAATGGGGGGCAAGATCCGGAAACAGCTTTGCAAGCTCACGAATGCGGCTGCACTCAAAGCCCCGATTATAGGCGGTCACGCAGGTGTTCATGGGAATGTCCCGGCAAAGGCTTTCGGCAATGGCACGGCGGGGATCTTCCCCGGAAATGCCCAAAAATTCCTTGTGTTTCAGTTCGCCGCCCGGCTGTTCAATGTAATGCAGAGAGTACTGGAATGGGATCTGCTGGTAAGGTTTTGTGTCAGGGTATTCCGGAATCACAGGCTGCATGGTTTCAAAATCCAGAAAGTAGATGGGGTAAGACAAGGTGTTCAAGAAGTCTCGAATACCGTCCCGGTCGATATAAGTACCGCAATCAGACAATCGGAATTGGATCTGCCGCAGTTGCTTGTCGTTCAGTTCCGGTGCTGCCAGCAGATCGGTATAGGAAGTCTGCCCATTGTAATAGTAATGCAGTTTTTTTCGAAACGGCAGTCGATACAGGTCAAATACCGATGGCTTAGGCAAATGTCGGGTACAGTATTCCCAATAAGCACAGTGATAGGGATTTTCGCAATGCTCCCCCAAATTACAGTGAGGTTCTTCCTTGGCGGCCAGTGTCTTTTCTGCCAGTTTCAGTTGATTAGGGATCATGGGCGTTTCCAGTTTTACAAATTCGCTCATGTCCACGATTTTGAACAGTTTCGCCACATCCAGCTGCTCCCCCCGAATGTAGTCGGAATTGATGCATACCAGATTGGTGCCGGTCACTTTCACGCCGCAATGCTCCAGCACATACTTTTGGTAGGCAATATCCACGCCGTAAATTTGACTTTCGTGAGTAGAGCTTTTCACCTCGTAGATGGCATAGCCTCCATTCTCCCGGCGAAGAATATCCACTGCACAATAGAGTCCTTCGTAGCTGAACGATGCCTCGCAGATCACATCGACGCCCTGCTCCATGCACAGCTTTGTCTTCTCCAGCATGGCTCCAATGTCCGGGCGGCCATCCTCTTTCAAAACCGTGACTTCTGTGAAATCTCCGAACAGTCCCATCGCCAGATCGCCCACTTGATTGCCGGTGGTCATCCGATCATCCAGACTTGCATCTTCCTTTCGCAGTTCCCGATGGTAAACATCCAGCCACAGCAGCTTGGGACACTGCCACAAAAGGCAGTATTTCGACTTTGAAAAGTGCATCGCTTGCCCTCCTTGGTTTTGCTGTTTTCTTCAGTATAGCATAGCCGGTTGCTAAAAACAAGTATCCTCAAATACCATTGCCCCAGTCCTCTATGGAGGCCTTGAAAACGGTCATTTGCTGTGATATACTGAAAAAGGAGACCTGCGTTACAATTTCTTCCCATCGAGCAGATGTATACTGGCACTGTCGCACAAAACCGATAATCTAAAAATGATATCTAGTATTGTTGAACGGAAGGAGACCATACCTATGCATGAAAAGTTAAAAAAAAGATTCGCGGAAACCGTATTTAAAAAAGGCTCCAAAAAGGATCAAGAATCCGCATTAGATAAAGCATATGCCGATATGTCCAGACGGGCCAGCGGACACAATAAAACTATTAAAAACTCCTGCATTGGATGGATAAACAAGCAGTTTGCCGAACTTTTGGAAAAAAGTGAAGCATCAGACTTTGATTTTGACGAATGGCATGAGAAGATTTGCATGCAATTAGTCGATGAATTCAATAGATCAAAAGCAGGCTTTGGAACGGTTGGCCGTGCGCAAAAAGTAATTAATATGGGCTTTAAGTACCTTTCTTGCATAGACAACAGCTACGACCACCTTCTCAAAGACTGTCACATGACCCTTGACGGCTATACGCTTGCATGGTATAAAGAGTGCGTAATGCCTTGGGCCAAACATGAAAAAAAGGTAGACGTTAAGAAAATAATTGAATGGAGCAAAATCAAAGATTATGGAGACTATCAGCTCATCCAAACTAATATTAAAGACTATTTAAATCAAAACCCTTCCCCTAAATACAATGTCTCTATTAAGAACGATAAAACTACATCTTTTAATTGCAACTGCATCGATTTGCCCCGCAGCCGTTTTGGTGCTGAATTTATCGTTTGGGAGGGAGAGATTATAAAGGCCAAATACACTGCCATAACGAAGGAACTGAATTATTTTGTAAAAAAACACCGAGGTGTAGAGGCCGGCCGAAAAAAGGACGAGTGGCTGATTGGCGACAATTTTACTGATTATTTGAAAGAATATGTGAAAATGCTCTAACGGAAAACTGAAAAAAGCACGGAGGGTGAGAACATATGATTACGCAAGAATACCTAAAAGAAGAACTCGATAATTGTCTCGAATATGCTAGCATAGCGATGCTTACAAAAGATTTTGTGCGTCCCAATTTGCATATAAGAGAAGAAATCATTGATTTCGACCTTGATAAGTTTCTCCTTGAGTGGAGCAAAGAACGCAATGTTAACTTTGTTAGCGTAGACATTGCGAATATCAGCCAAACGGATATCTTGGCACTGCCGAAAATTTTGAAAGTTCCCACAGTTTTTCTATTAAAGAATTTCGGAGATTATTCAAAAGATGATGAGAGATGGCATTACAGGCAGTTGGTTAAGGACTGCGTTCTTATCCATCGGGGCATGGTGACAGAAGCAAATAATTTTCTTTTTGCAGTCGCTACCACCACAAAAGACAACCCTATCCGCGACAGCAGTGAAAATAATTGCTTTGGGTATCTCGGCATTGAGTTGTATCTCGGCAACGGGTAAGATATACGCCCTCCGCATTTTTTGCGGAGGGCGTTTTATTGCGCTGTTCTTTTTCAAAGCGCACGCTCCTGAGAGATTATTCCGGGTGGACATATTCCAGATCCATATAGGCATAGACTCGCTCCAAAAGCAAGCTGTCTCGTTCCTCGGGACAATAACCATAGACGTAATGCTCTCGGTCTCCCTTCGGAAAAATGTCCTCCAGGGTAAACAGGCTCACATAGGGACTGGGTTTCGTGTATTTTCCTCGCACCATTTTTACCATGTCTCCACGCACAAACGGGATAGGAAACTGAAAATGGCACTGCTCAAAAATCTCTGCATCCCGATACCAGTCATCCGCTGCGGTGATGCCGTCCTTCCAGACACGAACGATCTGCCCCTGTCGGTTCAGCCTCAGGAAAAAGTTGTCCCCATCTGTGCCGAAAAATCCTCGTGTGATCTCTGCAAATTCCACATCCTCTTCCATGGCATGATGCACATAGTCATCAGCAGCTTGATAATTGGGGAAATTCCATGTTTCATCGAACATTTCCTTTTCATCCATATAGTAAAAGCTGCAAGTATAGGGAGCGAGCATTTCATCGCTTTGTACTTGTGCAATGATTTTCCTTTCCAATGCCATGTGTTCCTTCAAAAAGCAGTGGAAACTTCTTTCCTCTGCCGAAATGGGCTGGTCGTCTGTGGTATCGATCAGATTTTGCCAAGCATCATGCCGCTCCTGCAAGGTGGTGTTTTTACTCTGCCAGATCAGCCACGCTTTCTGCCACGGAGTAGGCTGAAAGCCGATTTTCTCCCAATGGGTGCGGATATCTCTGGAATTGACGAATTTCAAAAAATCTTTCATGTTCTTTTCTCCTTTGCAGCAGTCCCACACTTTTGCAGTGCGTTAAAAATCTTGTTGTAGACCAATTGGTTGGGATAGTATCGATAATCCGCAAAAATATCGATCCCTCTGCCTTCAAAATACTGCAAAATTGCGGCGGCGCATCCGGCAGAGCGGCTTTGACCGTAATCGCACTGGCAGAAAATATCCAATCCTTCTTCTACCGCTTTACAGATATATGCTGCCAGTTCCTCCGCTTGCGAAAAGAAACTGCTTTCGGTATATCCCCAGCTTTTTAGAACCTCCCGGTCAATGTCCGGGATCGGCACATAGAATACCCGGGCGCAATGGTCAGCGTAATTCAGCCGACGATCCTCCGCCCACGCCGTCTTTTTGGGCGAATAAAAGCAAATTACCGCCGTGTTGACGGGGAAGCCCTTTTGAATCAGGCTTTTTGCTTCTTTTCTGGAATAAATACTGACATTCATGGATGGCCTCCTTAAAAATTGACTTTGGGATATCCTCTGTCTTCCAGACAGCAGATATAGCCCTCCACCAGTTCCGGCGGCAGGATCCGCTGAGAAAACTGTCCATTCCCGTCGTAAATACGTACAACCGTTTCTCTCTCCGACAGCTGCTGTGACGTACAGCAAAAACGGTGTGCCTGCTCTTTTTCAAAACTTGTGACAGCATAGGCACACAGCAATCTTTCGCTGCTGCAATCCCAGCTATCGTAAATCACTCCATCAATGCAGCAGCTCCAATGTCCTTCCAAATCCAAAATAAAACGGCCCCGGCAGTGTTGGTCGGCAAAGCGGCCGACGGTCATATCCTCCGGTTGCGGCAACACTTCGGCTTTCAGAACATCCTGTGCATAGCGATGGGGATTTTTACCGGCATTATACTTTTCTGCACCGGTCACGCTCTTGTATCGGTTCAATTCTCGCTCCACTTGGCGATAGTCCATTCCCGTCGTAACTGCGATGGCACGCTTCACACAATCTCCTGTCCTTCGTCCGGTAGGGTGGGCATTGTAGTATCTGAACATTCTTTCTCCTCTCCTGATTTCCGCAGATATAACCGAACCGCACCCAAAGGACGCCGTACGATTGTCGCCTTTTTCTTCTGCATAACCACATCAAACACATTTTGAATTGTCCCTTTGCTTTCGCCGTCCCAAAACATCAGTGCGTCATCCGCAGCCTGAGCCATGGCACGGTCTTTACACCGATAGTAGTCATAATCTTTTTCTTCGTGCGGTGCAGGAACAGCCACTACCGGCCAGTGTCCTACATTATATCGGGCCTGGCCATCGGTTGCATAAATCGTTACATTTTTATAGCCTATGCTATCGAGCCTGTGCTGAAGCAGTCGGTCTGTTCCACGGCAGTCACCGATCAGGATGTGCCAATTCTGATCCAGATATACTTCCACACATTGCCATTCCTCTTCCGTTATCCATAAATAGGATTTAGATCCGCCCAAAAATAACTTCTTGTCCATTTTCTCCTCCTATCCAAATGCAAAATTACGCCAACCATTTGCCCATTGGGGCTTGTTACACACAAAAAAGCCACCTTTTTCTTCATCCCACGCAAGCCATGCCATTTCTGCTGATTCCGCATGGATCCCTTGCCCGATCCGCTCCACCACCGCTTGATCATAATAACATTCATGCAGATCACAGCGGTTTTCAAACAGAGCGGATTTACAATCTTCCAAATTGTCATAGAAGCCAAACGTTCGCTGTTCTATGTCACTTTCGGCGGTTCCTGCCGCAGTAGCAAAACAGGTGATAAAATACATTTTTCACCAACTTTCTCTTTCAAGCATCCGTACATTTTCATGCTGCAATTTTTCTTTGGGATAACTGCTGCACACTGCAACAAACACCGGTCGATTCAAGGCAGCTAATGCGGCAATGGTCGTCCGAATATCGATGGCTTCATCGATTCGATCAAAAAATCCGTAAATAAAAATTGGCCGCCGATCTCCTGTTTCTGTCTCTTTTTGTATTTTCTGGAAAAAATCCATAAACTTTGCCACCAGATGCCAGCCATTGGGGGCAGTTTTCAAAAATACAGAGCCGCCACAGTGCTGCCGCAGTCGATCCAGTTCCTGCTCGGAATTTGCACCGTAGTAGACCGTGATTTTCATGCCCATTCCTCCTTTGCAAAACACCTTTTGGATAGAACAATCCTACACCATCTCGGAAAGAAGAAATCGGAACGCAAATGCGGCCATTCCCCAAGGAATGACCGCACCTGTTCAAATATTCCGCAAAAGATGACCTTCTGCCGTATAACCCTTTCCGTCGTCTTCATGAACATACTTCAACTGCTCCAGCAGTTTCATGTTCCGTAGAATCGCCCCTTTGCTGATCTTCACGCCATATCTATCCCAAACCGCTTCCATGATTTGTCCGGTTTTCATAGGGATCTGCGCATCCTGCAATGTCAACAGGATCAAAAGCGGATATGCTTTTGTGCCGATCTGCTGCACCACCTCTCGCTGAACCGACCCCTGCTTGCTCCAGTCCAGATAAAAACCGGCAGGCTTCGGCAGTTCAATCACATCGCCAAACAGATAAAAAATGGTCTGGTCAATGGCCTGATTGGCAACGATACCGGTTGCATCCGTATTGCGGTGGCAAATCGGCAGTCCCAGTTTTTTCAATGCATCAATCTGGGCACCGATGGTTTTCTCAGACAGCTTCAAATGGTATCTTTCCCAAATTTCCTCAGCAATTTTCTTCCGTGTTTTCGGCTGTTCCGTCAGGCAATGGTACACCAGCAAAATGTTGGCACTATGTGTTTTTTCTCCGAAATAATGCTCCACTTCATTTATAGTCATGTAAACCCGTGTTTCCTCGCTTTTGTCATAAATACGGAAATAGATTTCTCCATGCTCATAGTCAAACGCATGAAAGTCCCATTGGCCGTTACGTCCAAATGTCCACAGATTTGTTTCCAAGGACAATTCTTTTCCAAAGTTGAAGTACACACAAATAATGTTCCCATAGTCGCAAAAGCAGTCAAACTCTTTCAGGGGATCTTTCGGCGGTACCTTCGACCCCCAGGAGTCGTCCTGTGTCTTTTTTTCATACAGTTTGTTTTTCATCACAGGACAGCTTTCCGTCCCAAAAAACTCTTCCAGGAAGTCAGCGACCGCCTTGCGGTACTTTACATCTTTCCCGTTTCGAATCTTTTGGATACAATCATCCACGCCCATTTCTCGGGCAACGGGCACCAGCAGTTTCTTGAACGCATCCAGCGCCTGCTGCTGGTCGGTATAAAAGACTTTCTCGTCTTTGGTGCGCTCACCATTCTCCTGACTAATACCGTAAATGAACATAAATTCTTTCTCCTTTTCTTCTCTAAATGATTCTATTGCAAGTATACACAATGCCAACGGGAAGAAAATGTGCTGCATACAATTGCCTTTTTAACTGTGTCATGGGTATTATATACGATGGTTTTCATTTAATCAAATAACTTTGACCCAAACTTGGATTTCCTGTTTTTTGCCCGTCGATATGTTGGATAATGATGGTATCCTACAAGTACGGAGGTAGGGCAATGACCCCATTTTTTCAAGTTTTCGACAGTTTGCAACTCCCTCAGCAGCTGCAAATCCAGTTGGAATATGTCACCATTCTGGATGCCACCATCTATCGCAGCAAACAGGAGTTTCGGCTCCACCTGTACTTTCCCCGGATGATCCACAGTCGGGACATTGCTTTTCTTGAAAAACAGATGACCGCACAGATCTTCCCGGATCAGCAGAAACAGGTTTTCATTATCCCTCACTTTTACTTTCCGGCAGATGCTGCGACCGTGCTGGAAAGCTATTATGACAACATCCTCTGGGAGTTAAGCAACAAGCAAAATAACATTCCTCTGCTGCTCCTGTTCAAAGATGCCATGATCCAGGGAAATGGTGAAAATGTGACGCTGACCACAAAAAATTCTTTTCTCTACGACTACGAAGGTCCTCAATTAAAAGCCTACCTGCAAGATCTGCTGTATGACCGTTTTGACATTCAGGCCGCCATTTGTATACAACTGGCATTTTCCGGGGAGGAACTGGAAAACTATCGGCAATATCAGCAGCAGAAAAAAGCG
Source organism: uncultured Oscillospiraceae bacterium (assembly GCA_964544505.1). Classification (GTDB taxonomy): domain Bacteria; phylum Bacillota; class Clostridia; order Oscillospirales; family Oscillospiraceae; genus Faecousia. Next base: position 21,923 of record CAZJCA010000003.1, on the reverse strand, counting down.
GAGATTTGCAGGCAACAGCCAACGCCTGTCATTACACCCAAGCCATCGTCACTGATTTACGGAAAAAACACCGATGGCATCGTAACTGCATTGGCTGAATTGGGAGAAGAGGAAGGGCCGGTTTTGGTGCAGGGCCGCATTTTGACATCCGAGTGCAGGCAACTGAAAAATTCGGATAAATGGCTGATGATTTTTGCCCTGACCGACGACACGGACTCCATCACCGTCAAACTTTTTCTCACGCCCCAGCAGGCAAAAGTGCTGCCCCCGCAGTTACAGGTGGGTAGTTGCATAAAAGTCAAAGGAATTATTAGTTTTGACAGCTTCAGCCGGGAGCAGTGCATCAGTCATATCTCCGGTATTCGCCTGATTCCGGAATTTCGTCCCCAACGGTCAGACACCGCTCCAAAGAAGCGTGTAGAACTGCACTGCCACAGCAAGATGAGCGATATGGACGGCATCTGTGATGTGAAGCAACTGGTAAAAACCGCCTACCGCTGGGGACACAAGGCCATTGCCATTACCGATCACGGCGTTGTCCATGCCTTCCCGGAAGCCAATCATCAGCGGGAAGACCTGTGGAAAGAGCATCTGAAAAAATGCGAACAAGAGGGGATCGACCCTGGAGAATATCAGGTTTTTTTCAAAGTCATCTACGGCGTAGAGGGGTATCTGGTCAACGATGTGGAAGATGAAGAACCGGAAAAACCCATTAAAAAAAAGAAAACACACCATATCATTATTCTTGCAAAAAATGAAATCGGCAGGGTCAACCTTTATCGCTTGATCTCCAAGTCCCATATCGATTACTACGCCAAACGCCCCCGCATCCCCAAATCGGAACTGATTCGCCACCGGGAGGGACTGGTGATCGGCAGTGCCTGCGAAGCAGGCGAAGTGTTCCAATCCATCTTGCAGGGCAAAGACAGCGAACAAACTGAAAAACTTGCCGACTTTTATGACTATCTGGAGATCCAACCCATTGGCAACAACCGCTTTTTGCTTTCCGATGATCGCTATCCGCATATCCAATCTGAATCTGACTTACAAGAGCTGAACCGTCAGATCGTCATGCTGGGAGAACGCCTGAAAAAGCCGGTGGTTGCCACCGGCGATGTCCATTTTTTGAACCCGGAGGACGAGGTTTATCGGCGGATCATTATGGCCTCCAAAGGCTTTCAGGATGCGGATTCTCAAGCACCTCTGTATTTTCGCACCACAGAAGAAATGCTGGCAGAATTTCAATATCTGGGAGCTGAAAAAGCAGAGGAGGTGGTCATCACCAACCCCAACTGCATAGCGAATCTGATGGAAGCCATTAGCCCCGTCCGACCGGATAAGTGTCCTCCGGTCATCGAAAACAGTGACAAGACCCTGCGGCAGCTATGTGAAGCAAAAGCCCATCAGCTCTATGGTAAGATTTTGCCGCCTGTGGTAAAGGAACGGATGGATCAGGAACTGGACGCCATCATCGGACACGGCTATGCAGTCATGTATATCATCGCCCAAAAGCTGGTGTGCCGTTCAATGGAAGACGGTTATCTGGTAGGCTCTCGTGGATCTGTGGGATCGTCCTTCGCTGCATTTCTGGCCGGGATCACCGAGGTAAACTCTCTACCGCCCCACTATCGTTGCCCCCACTGTTTTTACACCGACTTTCACTCCCCGGAAGTTCAAAAATATGCCGGTGGTTCCGGCTGTGATATGCCGAGCAAAAATTGCCCACAATGTGGCAAAGAGCTGGTCAAAGACGGATTTGATATTCCCTTCGAAACTTTTTTGGGCTTCAAAGGTGACAAAGAACCGGATATTGATCTGAATTTCTCCGGCGAATATCAGGCCAAAGCACATCAGTACACAGAAGAGATTTTTGGAAAAGGCCAAACCTTCAAAGCAGGCACCATCGGTGCTTTGGCAGACAAAACCGCCTATGGGATCGTCCGAAGCTATTTTGAAAACCGGGGCATTGCCAAGCGTCGTTGTGAATTGGAACGGCTGGCCGCCGGCTGCAGCGGTGTCCGCAGAAGTACCGGACAACACCCCGGCGGCATCGTAGTCCTTCCTAAAGGAGAAGATATCAACACCTTTACCCCCGTCCAGCATCCTGCCAATGACACCAACTCCGATATCATCACAACCCACTTTGATTATCACTCCATTGACCACAATCTGCTGAAATTGGACGAACTGGGGCATGATGACCCCACCATGATCCGTGCTTTGCAGGATCTGATCGGGCTTGATCCTGCAAAAATCCCCTTGGACGATCCCAAGGTCATGTCCCTATTCACATCGCCCACAGCCTTGAAGCTGAAACCGGAGGATATTTTTGGCTGGCGTGTCGGTACACTGGGTGTGCCGGAGTTTGGCACCGGGTTTGTGGAAAACATGCTGATTGAAGCACAGCCCACCCAGTTTTCCGACCTGATCCGCATTGCAGGACTTGGCCACGGCACAGATGTGTGGCTGGGCAATGCTCAGGAACTGATTCGATCCGGGACATGCAGCATTTCCGCTGCCATCTGCTGCCGGGATGACATTATGGTGTATCTGATCCACAAAGGAATGAAACCAGCCACTGCGTTCGAGATCATGGAAGCCGTCCGCAAGGGGAAGGTCGCCAAAGGGGTTTGCGGAAAGTGGGAAATCTGGAAACAGGAAATGCTGCGCCACGGTGTTCCGCAATGGTATATCGGCTCCTGCGAAAAGATCATGTATATGTTCCCCAAAGCCCATGCCGCCGCTTATGTAATGATGGCATGGCGGATCGCCTACTGCAAGCTCTACTATCCTCTGGAATACTATACCGCCTATTTCAGCATCCGTGCGGACAATTTTTCATACGAAACCATGTGCCAGGGTAAGCAGGCACTGGAACACATCATGGAAAAAATGATCTCCAACACGGATCAACTGACCAAAAAAGAGCAGGACACGCTGAAAGATATGCGCTCGGTACAGGAGATGTACGCCCGTGGATTTGAATTTGTCCCCATTGACCTGCATCGAGCAAAGCCCACCAAATTTACCATCATAAACGGAAAAATCATGCCTGCACTGACCAGTATTCCGGGGCTTGGAGAAAAAGCAGCACAGAACATTTGCCGGTCGGCTGAAGAACGAGCTTTTTCATCTGTTAACGATCTGAAGGTCAGAGCAGGAATCGGCGATAGCACCGTGGCGTTGCTGGATCAGCTGGGTATCCTGAAGGGAATGCCCAAAACAGACCAGCTCAGTCTATTTGATTGAGCTGTCGCTTTGTAGCGCCTGTACGCTGGGCTCAACCTGCACAACGACCTGGTTGAACCCTTCGCTTTTCTGAAAACGCCCAAAGCCCGAAAGTCTACACGCAGTTTGCTTTACCGACATTTTTACGGCAATGCTCATTCCTAAAAAAATCGGACGGGGTTCCCGTCCGATTTTCATTTTCATCTTCATGCAAATCAAGCTCCGGCTTCGTTCGTTTTATTCGATATTTTTTCAAAGAGCGCCTTCACTTCCTGTTCCAGTACCTTGATCTGCTCTGTGATCTGCGAAGAATAACACAGTTGTTTCGTCAGTGCATCCTGTTTTTGTTTCAATGTTTCAAGTTTCTTTTCCAGAGAACTGATCTGTGAAGGAAACTTATCAAAGAAATTAAAAATTCGCCTTTTATTACCGGAAACACTGTCTCCTAATTCAAGATAATATTGCACACCAAGACGTTCTAAGATCACAAACAGTTTTTTATCCGAGGGTGCTTGCGGTACAAACATTCGGAATTCTCCAATCGAAGACAATTTCTCGTTTGGGGCGGCATGAGGCAATCTGTCGGTTATTGTCTGCACCACCGCTTGAAACTGCTCCTTAAGGCATTGTCCATTGCTTGTAACATACTCTGCATTTTGATAAGTCAGTTGTATATCTTTCCTTATTTGTTCCATTTCCTCTGTAAGACTTGTCAGCTCCGAGCGTGCAGACTCCTTCTGTGACATTTCCTGATGTAAAATGATCCGTGCATTTCGCAGTTCATTTTCCTTTTGAGCATATTCTTTCATAAGCGGCTCAGAAAGTGCCAGCGCCTTGACCTGTGCATAATTGAGTTCGTCATTATCAAAGTCCTCTATGCTTCGCAGCGAATTGTTGCCACTCAGGAACTGTGAAATGAAATGCTGCTTTGTTTGCAGGATTTGCCAAGAGTAAGAGTCAAAACTGCCTTCAACAATATAGCGAAAAATATGGATCCGTTCATTCTGGTTTCCGCGGCGGAGAATCCGCCCCTCTCTTTGTACCATGTCCGCCGGTCTCCACGGAACATCAAGATGGTGTATCGCTTTCAATCTTGTTTGAACATTTGCTCCGACGCCAAGCTTGAGTGTCGATCCAATCAATATGCGTACTTTTCCTATATTGACTGCCTCATAAAGTTTGACTTTCTGCTCTTCATTTTTGCATGCATGGATAAAAGCAATCTCATCAGAGGGGATGCCGCATTCTTCAAAGTGTTTCTTCAGATCTTCGTATACATTGTATTTTTGCTTTTTGGGAGTGGAATAGTCACAAAAAATTAATTGCGTACAGCTATCGTATTCCCTATAAATTTTCAATACATTTTGTACACAATTCCAAATCTTTCCATGCTCACTGTCAGCTTCCTCTTTTCCGACAAGTGCCAGAGAAAGGGCTGCTTTTCGTCCATCGGTACTAACTTTGAGCATATTGTCCTGTTTGCCGCTTACCTTTTTTGCCCGGATCGTCTCGGTTCGAGCGTACAGTTCCTTCATATAGCTATCCAAAGCCTCGCTTTTTTTCATGACGATATCATCATATCCAAGCAATTGCGGCAGTCCATCTGCGTTAACATTGTAAAATACGGAAATCTGTCCAAACATTTTGGACAGTTCAGGTAAATTAAAAAATCTTGCAAAACGTCTTATCATGCGAAAACCAGATGTGTCCACATCAATTTCACAGACGGTTTCCGGTGCTGCAAACGTCTTTATCCAATTGTCAAATCGTTCCAGGCCCTTTTTGCACAGTTCATCATACTGCAAATAGCATTGCATTGCATAGGTGTCAGAAATGGAATTGGAAAGTGGCGTTCCTGTGGCAAATACGACGCCTCGTCCACCATTGAAAGATTGGATACAATGCACTTTTTTGAGCATTTCAAGACACTTTTTAGAGCCCGTTATATTGATTCCTCTAACGTTTTTCATCGTTGTCCGCAACGGAATATTTTTGAAATTGTGTGCCTCGTCCACAAATAGCGTATTGATCTCCAAATCATCAAATGTAATATCTGTTTCACTTGCAGAAATGCAGGACAGGATTTCATTTACTGATTTCTTGATATAGTCGACCTCGTTATCCACTACCCTCCGCAAGTTCGGAAAAATGTTCATACTAATTGACTTTGTTCCTTCGATGAGCGTTTTTACGATTTTATTCATATCTTCGCACACATAATCTTTTGAAAGCGGAATCATTTCGAAGCAACTATACGCTACAATAATTCCATCATAGTCGCAGGTTTTCATCTGTCTTAAAACTTTTTCTCGCTTTTCAGGTGTGAACGATTTTGGATCGACAGTCAATACCTTGGCACTCGGATAAAGTTCAGTAAACATTTTTTCCCACTGCCCAACAATATTGTTGGGCACAACAAACATATTTTTTCGGGAAAGTCCATTTTTTCTCATTTCCATTGCGGCAGCTATCATGATGTATGTCTTGCCTGATCCGACATCAAACGACAGCAATGTATTCGGTGTGGAAATAATTTTCTGTACAGCTGCTTTTTGATAAGGGAATAAAGAGATGTCAGGATTCATTCCCTCAAATTTAATATTACTTCCATCATAGGTCTTGACTTCATATTCACCAAACAGATCGTTGTACGCATTCTCAATTTCCAAACACCGTGTTTCGTCCTTCCAGACCCACTCTTCAAAAGCAAGCTGCAGTGCTTTTTGCTTCTCCAGTGCAGCAATCGTTTCAACTTCGTTATAAGTGCTGCCATCATAAATTCGTATATCCCGTAAATTCAGTGTCGCTTCAAGAATCCGCATAGCATTGTAGCGTTTTGTGCCATATATCGATGTCAACTCCGGCTCAAATGACCCATTACATTTGAAAACATTCCAATAGCCTGTAATTTTTTCATGTTGTACAAGTGGTGCTTCTACATAGGAATATGTATTTGTATACTGATCATGCCTTGTATAATACCGCCGAGGTACCTTTAATACTTCAATTATAAAATTCTCAATAATTTCCGCCGAGACCCACGGAACACCCAGAGAGACGGAAATATCTGTATAAGGGATCTTGTTTTCCTTTCGTTGTTGTGTTACATATTCGGCTTCCAATAATTTGGATTGTTCATCTTTTAAGGCCTTTTTTTCGACCACTTTTTGATAAATTGCCATCCATTTATCCAGCGTAAACTCATTTAAGTCCTCATCGGACATGCGGTCAATCATCTCTTCTGTGGACGAAGCCAGATCCGACATTTTATCCGCATACGGCAACGCCGGGCAGCCACTTCTGATCGTGTAATCTGTGGAATTATAAGCCGAATATTCCCGATTATGAAGTTCTTCTGCAATTTGACTACCCAGTATTATTCCATCGACTTTCTCTGCAATTTTTTCGCAAAGGAAAGGTTTTCCTTTCTGCGCGTATAGCGGCAATCGGTTTTTGACCAGAATATTCTTTAATTCAACTGTCCACAGAATAGACAGCTGCCTGATTCGCTCAATGTTTCTGTTGGGGCGTGCCTTGCGTACCACTTCCAAATTATACGGACTGACTGTAATAATTCCCCATTCTCTTGGAATTTTACTTTCCGCACTTGCAGCGTGTGACATTCCAACTACAATATAATTTTCATCAAAGAATTGATTGTACGCATTGATCTGCCGTGACAATTTTGTATAATCATCGCTATCGCTTTTTATTTCAAAACCTGTAAGCTTATCCGTTACAAGCATCAAATCACAGATTGACGAGCCAATGCTTTTTTCCTGAAATATTCGATATTTTTTATGCTGATACTTCAGGTATTCAATCAGTATTTTTCTCATTTCCTTATCTTGCATTCTATTTTCCTCCCTGCATTGGACATCCGTTGGATGCTGTTTGCTGCATCTTATCAGCATTCAAAAGGAAGAAAATAAAACAGAATAGTGTGCTTTACTAATGATTTTATACCCTGACCATCACTGTTAACAGGCAATAAATGGGGTGTTGTCATACTAAAAAGAAAAGGCGTACAATAACCGCCGTATTCAGCGCAATCTGAGCGTTCTGGCACCAATGGAAAAGCATGAAAGCTATTGAATGGCGGCATAACAGAACCTCAGAAAATGGCTGGACGAAAAGTCCTGACATTTCCTGAGGTTCCCATGGCACTGCAGTGCCGTGCATCTTAAAAAACGACTTATGACAGTCAATCTGACTACCGGAAGTGAAAAAATTTTATTTCACTGTCCACTTGACGGAGAGCAGTTCAAGCTTGGAGGATGCGTTTGTTTGGTTATTTGGAAATGCTGCCGTCAGTGCAGTACACCGTGTAATTGCCGGTATCGGCGTTCCAGTCACAACCCTTGATGATTGCGTTCCACTGTGCTTTTGTACCTTGGAACGTAATGCTTGTAAGATTCTGGCAATTATTGAACGCCGAATCGTCAATGCTCGTCACGCTGTCGGGAATCGTGATGCTCGTCAGGCCGGAGCAACCGTCGAACGCATACCTTCTAATTCCCGTGACGCGGTTCGGGATCGTAATGTTCACAAGACTTGTGCAACTGACGAACGCCCCCTCTCCAATGTGTATCACACTGTCAGGAATTGTAATGCACGTAAGTTCGGAGCACCAGTAGAACGCATCCTCCCCAATCTGTGTCACACTGTCGGGAATCGTGATGCTCGCCAGACTACGGCAAAAACAAAACGCCGAATCGCCAATGCTCGTTACGCCGTCGGGGATTGTGATGCTTGTAAGGTCGTTGCAGCCGCAGAACGCAGAATCATTAATGCTCGTCACGCTACCATCCGTGGGAATAACGCTATTCTTACAACCAATAACAAGCGTTTTCGATTTTGTTCTGATAATGCAATTGCCCACAGAATGGTAAACCGTGTTGCCCTCATCAACAGCGAGGCTAGCCAGGCCGGAGCAACCCTCGAACGCATACTTGCCAATGTACATCACACTATTGGGAATTGTGATGCTCGTCAGGCTACTGCAATTCCGAAACGTAGAATTGCCAATGATCGGCACGCTGTCGGGAAGCGTGATGCTCGTCAGACTACGGCAAAACTCAAACGCAGAATCGCCAATGTATGTCACACTGTCGGGAATCGTGATGCTCGTCAGACTACTGCAAAACCGAAACGCCGAATCGCCAATGCTCATTACGCCGTCGGGAATCGTGATGCTCGTCAGGCTACTGCAAACCCGAAACGCAGAATCGCCAACGCTCGTTACGCCGTCGGGGATTGTGATGCTTGTAAGGTCGCTGCAAAACGCAAACGCAGAATCGCCAATGCTCGTTACGCCGTCGGGGACTATGACATCTCCACCATTACCATTATATTTTTCCAAGTTGTACAGTGCTCTGATCTTGAAATCGTCTTCGTTGATCTGTGCAAAAACAGAGCTCGGTAAGCCACGAAGAATCTTTTTGCGGTAATTGCACTCCATTGACACCATCTGGATTCTCGCAATCGTCATGGCGATGTCCGTCGGCAAATCACGGATACTCGCACCCACATAATCCTTGATCAGCACCGGATGCAAAGGTATTTCCATATTCTCTACAAGGGTCAGCTCGTTCTTGACGTATTTGGAGCTTGCTGCGGTGGGAGAGAGCAGCAGCAGACACGCAGCGGAATCCCGAAGCTTACTGGCTACGACCTCGTTCCAATCGTTGCCCGAATGCAATCCCATGTCATACCAATACCTGCACCCGTTTTCATCCAGCATTTGGGTGATCTCACCGATAACGTCGTTGTCCGTGTGAGAATAGCTAATAAACAAATACGGCTCTTTTCCTTCGTATATGGACATATAGCGACACTCCTTTTCTGTATTATGTTCGTAAAATTATAATTTAACGGCCTTTTTCGACGGAAACTGTGGAATAATTGTGTCCGTTATCCCACTGCATGTCGAGACCGCAAAACCCTTTCTCAGCGCAATTTTTTGAGATTTTCATCGCCCCATAGATCATCGTCGTTTCAATTTCCCCATATATGGACAGAGATACCTGAATCTTCAAGTCTTTTTACCTTGACATCAGGATGGTGGCGGAGCTCAGACTCTGTTTTCCAAATAATGGTGCATCCTGGTCGGTAAAACCGTCCTTAGCGTAATGGTACGCTATATCAAAGTGAAGAAAACAGCACAAAACATCGGCCGGGCGACTGAAGAAAGGGCTTTTTCGTCTGTTAACGACCTGGAGGCCAGAGCAAGGATCGGCGATAGCACTGTGACGTTGCTGAATTAGCAGGGTATCCTGAAGAAAATGCCCCCAAAAGACCAGCGCAGTCTATTTGATTGAGCTGTCGATTTGTACCATCCAAACTTTTTGTGGTGCTTATCAGTGTATCCTTTCGTGTGATGGGCGAATATCCCACTAACAGAGAAAAATGAGAAGACATCACCCATAGGTAGTTGAATATGCTTATGGGGGATGTTCACTTTGCAGAGAGAAGATGGTAAGCGCCGCAGTTTTACATAACTGTGGCGCTGCGCTTTTTGGATACTTTGATTTTTATATATAGACATTAGTCGTTGTTCCGCTAAGTTGAAAATATTGTTCCGATACTCTTGCGATTGTTCCGATAAAGGGGTATAATATACCGCAAGGAGGGATTAACCATGTTTATGACCGTAAAAGAAGCTGCACAGAAGTGGGGCATTTCGGATAGAAGGATCCGTGTGCTTTGCGCCGAAGGGAAGATTCCGGGTGCATATCAGGAAGGCCGTGGGTGGAAGATCCCGGCCGATGCGGAAAAACCTGCGGATGGAAGATTCAAGTCGAAAGAAAGTCTGCTGGCGCAGATCGACCGCAAAAAACAGGAGCTGGACGGGCGGCGACCGCTGACCGAGGGAGAAGTAGAGCGGCTGAACGAGGAATTTATCGTTGAGTACACCTACAATTCCAACGCCATTGAGGGCAATACCCTGACCCTGCGTGAGACCGATCTGGTTTTGCGAGGCCTTACCATTGACCAGAAGCCCCTGAAAGACCACATGGAGGCGGTGGGACATAAGGAAGCCTTTGAGTTCGTCCGTGAGCTTGTGAAGGACAATGTGCCCATCAGCGAACGGGTCATCCAACAGATCCACTATCTGGTGTTGGCAGACAAGAAAGATGACAGAGGGGTATACCGCAGAGTGCCTGTCCGCATTATGGGTGCCCGACATGAGCCGGTGCAGCCCTATCTCATTGCACCAAAGATGGAGCAGCTTTTGCTGGATTTTGCAGAAAGCAATGACCATATCGTTACAAAACTGGCTCGTTTCCATATCGAATTTGAGGGTATTCACCCCTTTATCGACGGCAACGGCAGAACAGGCAGATTGCTGGTAAATTTGGAACTGATGAAGGCTGGCTATCCGCCCATTGACATTAAGTTTACGGATCGGATGGCTTACTACAATGCCTTCGACGAGTACCATTTGAAGCACGATCTGTCGGCTATGGAGAACCTTTTTGCAGGCTATATCAACGCCCGATTGGATAAATTCCTGAAGATCCTGCAAGACGAGAGAAAGGACTGCCAATGAAAGCATTGACCTATATGGAACACGGCAAGTTTGCCCTGACGGACAAGCCAAAGCCGCAGCTGAAAAGCCCAAGAGATGCCATCGTCCGTGTGACCCTTGGCTCTATTTGCACCAGCGACTTGCACATCAAGCACGGCTCTGTACCCAGAGCGGTTCCCGGTATCACCGTTGGACATGAAATGGTGGGCATCGTGGAGGAAGTGGGAACCCAGGTCACGAATGTGAAGCCCGGTGACCGGGTGACGGTGAATGTAGAGACTTTCTGCGGCGAGTGTTTCTTCTGCAAGCATGGCTATGTGAATAACTGCACCGACCAAAACGGCGGCTGGGCATTGGGCTGCCGCATCGACGGCGGACAGGCGGAGTTTGTACGGGTGCCCTATGCAGATCAGGGACTGAACAAGATCCCCGACCGTGTGACCGATGAACAGGCACTGTTTGTGGGCGATGTGTTGGCAACGGGATTTTGGGCGGCTCGTATTTCAGAGATCAAAGCGGAAGATACTGTCCTCATTATCGGCGCAGGTCCCACAGGTATTTGTACGCTGCTGTGCGTGATGCTGAAAGCACCGAAACGGATCATCGTCTGCGAAAAAGACCCGGCGAGAGTACAGTTTGTCAAAGACCACTATCCCCAAGTGCTGCTTTGCCAGCCGGAGGAATGTGAAGACTTCGTCCGTGCCAATTCTGACCATGGCGGTGCAGATGTGGTGCTGGAGGTCGCCGGAGGGAAGGACACCTTCCAGCTTGCGTGGAAATGCGCCAGACCCAACGCCATTGTGACGGTGGTTGCACTCCATGACGAGCCCCAGATTCTGCCCCTGCCTGATATGTACGGCAAGAATCTGACCTTCAAGACTGGCGGCGTGGACGGCTGCGACTGTGCGCAGATCCTTCGCCTGATCGAACAGGGTAAAATCGACACCACGCCGCTGATCACCCACCGATACCCCTTGGCGGATATTGAGGAGGCATACCGCATCTTTGAAAACCGCCTGGACGGGGTTATTAAGATTGCGATTACGGAGTGAATACTCAATCATAACAAATCAGAATTTGAGATGAAACTATGGCATCAAGTAAAGAATATTTGGAATTTATTCTAGGGCAGTTATCTGAACTAGAAGAAATTACATATAGCGCAATGATGGGAGAACATATTATCTATTACCGAGGGAAGATCGTTGGCGGTATATATGATGATAGATTGCTTGTCAAATCGGTAGAATCAGCCATTCGGTATATGCCGACGGCCATCTATGAATTGCCTTATGAGGGCGCAAAAGAAATGCTGTTGGTAGAGGAAGTCGATAACAGAGCATTTTTGGAAGGCCTGTTTCATGCCATGTATGAAGAGTTGCCAAATCCAAAACCGAAAAGGAAGAAACAGATTGCTTCCATACTGTAAAACAGAGGAATAAGATCAGCCACAGCCGATTCCTGTGAAGGTTTCGGCTGTGGCTTCTTTTACATATCTTCCTGTAGAGCGGTGAGGATAGATTTTCGCATTTTCTGGAGGGCTTTATGGTAGGCTCGCTGGGCGGCTTTGGCTTGAAGTTCATGGGTCAGGCCGATATAGTGAAAGTCCTGCCTGGGCAGGCGTTTGCCCTTTTCGTCCCGGTCGCTCCAACAATTGGGGCAGAAGCCCAAATGGGCGGCGACGATCTCCTGCTCCCGAAGGGAAAGTTGCTCGAAAGCGTGATGCAGTGCCTGCCGCCGTTGCAGCCGGGGGTATAGAATGGCAGGGTCAGCATTGCCGTCCGGGGCGTATTGGGAAAAGTCTTCCTCGTTTCCGTTTTCGTCTGTGCGGAGTGGGGGAATCATCTGCATATTTAAGAAAGCGTCCTGAATGAGCCTTCGGGTAAATTGGGGCGTTCGGCGAATGGTAGCGGCGATGGCGGCAATGGAATCGTCATCGGTGCGACCACCCCTTGCGTGGAATAGCCGCATGGCTTTTCGAGCCAAGGCATCGGTGGTGGCAGAGGAAACTGAAAATCCTGTTCGCATGGTTCGGACATACCGGTGGACGGCGGCTTTCACATCGCTTTCAGCCATTGCCAGAAAGTCGGTTTCCGCATTGGGATCGTAGATGGCGGCAGCTTCCAACAGCCCCTGAATGATGACCTGTTTCAGATCCGGCCATCGTTCCGGCATGGCGTAATTCAGAGCCAAAGCATAGGCTTTGCGATTGAGTCTTGTTTCGTAATGGTGCAAAAACCAGAGAAAGTATTGCTCGTCACCGCTTTGGCGATACCGGCGGATATAGTCGTTAAAGGGAAGGCTGGGCGGTGGGGGAGAGAGCCGATAGAGGGCGTGTTCGTTCAGAACCAGATCCTCGCCGTGATCCTTCCAATAGTCCAGACATTCGCAGTTCCGATTTCTCATGTGACCCACCCCACTTTCACATCTTCGTAGAGCTTTGCCCTTTGCAGATCCTGCTCAAATTGGGTGGCGGCGTAGGCCGGATCCATGATCGCAGCGTTCAGCCGCCGCTTGGCAATGGCTTTGGCGGCTTGGGCAAATTCGGGGGTGATGGTGCCACGGGATTGCTCGCTGCGAATACAGGCGCAGCGGCGGTTATAAAGATCCTTCCGAGGATCGGCCTCGGCCAGTTCCTTTTTGCCGATGCGGACGGCATATTGACGGCAGGACAGCTTGCGGCCTTTCTCTACGATCCCTGACCAGCCGCCGCAATACCGCTGTGGGCGTGCAGAACCCATGAGAAAGTATTTGCCGCAGATCTGGCACTGCTTGGGATAGTGACCATGGTGCAATCCCTCGAAAAAGTCGGTGAGCAGGAAACTGCGGTAACGGTCGAAAATCAGCTTTCGGGCTACGGTGCAGGAGCCTTTTGCTGTGGGGCGGACGGAGATGTACTCCATGTTGAGGGACAGGGAACGGCTTTTGAAAATGTCCAGAGCGATCGGGAGCAGATGGGCTTCGTCCAGCCGTTCGGCCTCCTCCAGATGGGTGACGAATTGCCGCAGACCGTTGAAGCAGAATCGCATATCATCGCTGATGGAATGGTACAGGGTGATGGTTTGCCGAATATCGGAGACCAGCCGCTCGCCCTGATGGAAAACTTTCTTGTCAAAGCCCTCTGGCTGGGCGTAAATGACCTGAATTTCTTCTGCCTGCCCGACGATACCCCGAAGATGAAAATAGCGGCGCAGAAGGACTGCAGCCTCCTCGGTGAAAAGAACGGCGATCCGCTCCTGCTCGGCTGGAATGTTCAGCAGCTTGAAAGGCTGCAATCGGGGTAACACCTTTAGAATTTGCTGTAACTCCCACCCGGCTTGCACCAAAAGGGAAGCGGCGACGGTGCCTTGGCTCAGCAGATCCAGCACTTGCCACCCGGCGTTCTTGTAGACTGAAAGCCGTGCCGCCAGATCGTCCTTATAAAAGTCGTTGAGAAGATGCACGGCAAAAGTTCCGGCGTTGTAGTGCCGTCGGCCTAAATAGGCGTAGCCGTCCTGATAAGCGGCGGTGAAAAATGTGGTGTCCATAAGCTTGCCTCCCTTCTTGGTGGATAGTATATCATATAAACGAACAAATGTACAGATAAATTTTACTTAAAAATATAGCCTTCTTTTTCCCGTGCCAATCTAAAAAGTCGGCATGGGATTTTTGCTTTTTGGGGATAGGGCTTGTTTTATCAAGGACTTTTCGGGTGTTGCGGAAATCGGATTTCATCTGTTGCGAAATAGGCCCTGTTTTTGAAAATTCTTCCCATTGGAATAGTGGGAGGGCACAACAGGGACAAAGAAAACAGAAATTTGGAAACAGGGAATGTGAGCGTGGAATTACCTTGGCAAGCAACGAATTGTGGGGACAAATTCAGCTTGTCAGGGGATTCCCCTGAGACCCCGGTAAGAAAAATGGGATCCGTGAGAGAATTAAAAAGACACAGAAAGGAGCCGTGGGCGATGAAAGAAACAAGAGCAGAGTATCTGCCAATCAAGAAAATCAAACCCTTTGAAGGCCACCCCTTCAAGGTTCGGGACGACGAGCAGATGGAACAGTTGGTGTGGAGCATTATGACACAGGGCTTGCTGACACCGCTGGTGGTTCGTCCTTTGGAAAATGGAGAATATGAGTTGATCTCCGGCCATCGGAGATTGCACGCTTGCAAAAAGGCAGGGATCGAAAAGATTCCTGCCTTAATTTATGCCATGGATCGGGATGCGGCGGTGATCGCTCTGGTGGACAGCAATCTGCATCGGGAGAAGCTGCTGCCCAGCGAAAAAGCCTTTGCTTATAAGATGAAAATGGAGGCGATGGCTCATCGTGGTCAAACTTGTGGACAAGTTGGCCACAAGTCAAGAGATGCGTTGGCTGAAGACGAAAGTGGAAGGCAGGTACAGAGATATATCCGCCTGATCAACCTGATCCCCGGTGTGCTGCAAAAAGTGGACGAGGGAAAGATTGCCCTGACCCCGGCGGTGGAGCTGTCCTATTTGACGGTAACGGAGCAGGAAAATCTGCTGGAAACCATGGAAAGCGAAGACTGCACGCCCTCCCTGTCCCAGGCCATGCAGATGAAGGCGTTGAGTCAGACAGGGCAGTTGGATATGGATAGGATCTTCCACATTCTGACCCAGCCCAAAGCCAACCAGCAGGAGAAGATCAGCTTCCGCACCGCCGATGTCCGCCGCTTTTTCCCCAGTTCCTATACCGCCGCCCAGATGCAGGAGGTCATTTTGAAACTGCTGGGAGAGTATCAGCGCAAGCGGCAACGCAGACAGGAAAGATGAGAAACAGAAAATCATAAGGTAATACGAGGTGGTTGAATGAAGGAATTTGAAAAGGATATTTTCTGCGTGTTGCTGCAAACGCTTCGCAATAAAAAGCTGATCGGGGAGAAGATCCACGATCAGGCAAAAACAAAAATTCTTGACACATTGGACGAAAAAACATACTTCTGCTATGCTGAAGAAAAAAGAGAGGAGGCCGTCAATGGAAGTTCGTAAAATTCGGGGAGAAATGAGAATGGGCAGGTCGATTTTTGACCTGCCCCTCCGGGTCACATTCTATGCCAGAGTGTCCACCGATCAGGACGAGCAGTTAAATTCTCTGGAAAATCAGGTGCAATACTACACGGAACTGATCAAAAGCAAGCCCAACTGGACATTCGTGCCGGGATATATTGATGAAGGCATTTCCGGCACCAGTACCAAGCGACGGGACGATTTTAACCGCATGATCCGAGATGCCAAAGCCGGACTGTTTGATTTTATCATCACCAAAGAAATTTCCCGGTTTTCCCGTTCCACGCTGGACAGTATCAAATACACCCAGGAACTGCTGGAATACAATGTGGGCGTGTTCTTCCAGAATGATAACATCAACACACTGGACACCGACAGCGAGTTCCGTCTGGTCATCATGGCAGGTGTGGCTCAGGACGAGGTGCGAAAACTGTCGGAGCGTACCAAATTCGGTTTTCATCAGGCCATTCAAAACGGTCGGGTGCTGGGAAACGACAAGCTCTATGGCTATGACAAAAAAGACTGCGTCATGACCATCAACGAAGCGGAGGCGGAAATCGTCCGCATCGTTTTTGACCTTTATGCCAATCAGCGGCTGGGTATACGGAAAATCTCCCAGAAGCTGCTGGAAATGGGCTATACCAGTCGCAAGGGCAACGCATTTAATACCCTGACCATTCGGCACATGCTGGAAAACCCCAAGTACAAAGGCTGGTACTGCGGCAACAAAAGCCAAAATCTGGACTATCGCACGAAAAAGAAAGTGTTTCTGGACGAAAGCGAATGGGTCATGTACCCAGACCCCACGATTCCGGCCATCGTGTCGGAGGAATTGTGGGACAGGGCAAACGCCCTTTACAAAGAGAGGAGAAAGGAAATGATGGAACACAGCAGCGGTGCATCTTACGGAAATCGCTATCCGTACAGCACGAAAATCATCTGCCAGGAGCATGGAACCACCTACCATCGGCAGGTGCTGAAAACCAGAAAAGGAGAACAGGAGTGCTGGTACTGCAAGGTTTACCGAACCAGGGGAAAGGCAGGCTGTTCTTCTCCACCCATTCGCAGTGCACAGTTGGATCAGGTCATGGCACAGATTTTTACCCAGATGATGAAAGACAAGCAGGGCATCATTGATTCTCTGGTGACGGTGCTGACCAATGTTCCCAAAGAGGTGGATTACAGTCGGATCCTTTCCTCTTTGGAGGGGGAGATCGGTGCCATCAAGGGAAAGAAAGACCGGCTTTTGGAACTGCACATCGTCGGGGCGATCACCATTGAGGAATTCAAGGAGCGAAACGACGGCCTGAATGTGCAGCTGAAAGAATACGAGTCCCGGTTGGCGGCGGTTTCCAAAGAGCAGGCAAGGGCAGCAAAGCAGGAGCTGAACATTGAGGAAATCCGCCGGGTGCTGGACGAGGAATTGAGTTTTCAAAACGGCATCAACTCGGCGCTGGTGGCTTCCATATTGGATAAAGTGGTGGTCAAAAAGGGCAGCACCAAAGAGGAAATTCATTTGGACATTTATCTAAAATTAGGGACAAAATTTAGTGCAATTTTGCCCGTCGCAAGCTTCAACCCTGCAAAAAGTATTACACCCAAACTTCTGACCATGAGGATCTGATCTCCATTGGCACCATTGGGCTGATCAAGGGAATCTCGACTTTTGATGCATCCAAGGGGGTGCGACTGGCTACCTATGCTGCCCGGTGCGTGGAAAATGAGATATTGATGTATTTTCGCAGTCAGAAAAAGAGCAGTCAGGATGTGTCCCTGTCTGACTATATCGACACCGGCTCTGATGGAGCGGCACTGTCGCTGATGGATGTAGTGGCAGAGGATGTGGATCTGCTGGAGACCATCAGCGACCGGGAGTCGGTGCGTGCCCTCCGACGGGCGGTGGAGAGCACGCTGACAGAACAGGAAAGGCTGGTGGTGCAGCTGCGATATGGTCTGAGCGGAAAGGCACCCATGCGCCAGCGGGAGGTGGCCGCCGTCACAGGTATCAGCCGTAGCTATGTCTCCAGAATCGAGAAAAAAGCGCTGCAAAAGCTGCGCAAAGAACTGGAAGGGACATAAAACTCCCCACCCGCAAGGGTGGGGATGGGGCTTAGTATTGACGGGACAGCAGCTTTTCGGCTTCCTCTCTTGTGATCTCGCCGGCGTTGCATTTTGCCATGATCTGCACATCTTTATCGTTCAGGTGGTAGCCCAGATAGAAGAAGGTGGAGATGATCATGCCGATGACGGGAACCAGTGCATAGACGATCCACAGGCCGTTCAGCGCAGTGGCGCTTTGCTGGATGCCCATGGCAGCCAGTGCTTCAAAGCTATCTGCTTCCACGCTGACCCAGTGGAACAGGCC
Organism: uncultured Oscillospiraceae bacterium; assembly: GCA_964544505.1. Lineage (GTDB taxonomy): Bacteria > Bacillota > Clostridia > Oscillospirales > Oscillospiraceae > Faecousia. The sequence continues at coordinate 3,790 of CAZJCA010000003.1, read as the reverse complement.
CAGCAGAGCCAGTGCCAGAGAGGAGGAGACGGCGCCTGTGATCTTCACAGAGAAGGTCTGGATGGCGTAAGTAATGCCTTTGGCGCTGATGCCGGACTTATACTGACCGTATTCGGCGCAGTCCGGGGTGAACATAAAGGCCAGAATGCCTACGATGCTCAGAGGAATGGTGCGGATGCAGGTCAGAACCAGGAACATGGTCTGATTTTCGTAGCCCACAAAATAGATCACCAGACCCAGGATGATGTTGACGATGTTGCACCAGAACAGGGTCTTGAATTTATCCAGCTTTTTCAGAATGGCAGGCATGAGCATGGCGGCGAAAACGCCGGGCACCATGTTCAAAATGTTCAGCACCACCGAATACAGGGAATTGTTGAACAGGTAGAAAGACACGAACATCAGCACGGCGGCGGAAGTTTTCAGAGCGTCGGTAGCCATATAGCCGCCATAGTAGCGCAGAAGATACTTATTGGTGCCCAAGTATTTGAACATCTGCCGGGGGGAGAAGCTTTCGTCCTCTTCTTCCGGCTTGTAGTTCCGCTCCTTGCACTTGAGGGACAGGGGAACCATGGTCAGGGCACTGAAAATAGACAGCACCGCAATGGCCCAGGAAGCACTCATGCCCACATTTTCGCTGATAAGGATAGGCAGAACCACACCATAGATCAGCACACCTGCGCCGGAAAAGACCCGGTTGACGGACAGCAGAATATTCCGCTCCTGCAAGTTATCGGTCATGGTGTTGAGCATGGCGTAGGCCGGCACATCCGTCAGGGTGTACACCGTATCCCACAGCACATAGGCCACGCCGAACCAGATCAGCTTTCCGGTCTCGCTCATGCCGGAGGGGATGGAGAACAGGAAAATGGTGACCACCGGGATCAGCGCCGTGGACAGCCGCAGCCAGGGCAGGCACTTTTGCCCATTTTTAAATTTCACTTTGTCAAATATGTAGCCAAAGATGGGATCGTTCACTGCGTCCCAGATTTTCACGATCAGCAGTACCATAGCCACTTTTGCAAGGCTCACACCCTGCATGGCAAGGTAGGTGGAAATAAAGGCGGCGGTGATGTTATAGTAGATGTTTTGACCGATGAAGTAAGTCCAGTAACTGACCCGTTCAGAGAATTTGGTCATATAACCTTGAGGTTGCTTCTTCATAAAAATCCCTTCTTTCTGCCAATATGGTAACAAATAGCAGGGGAAAATGCAAGAGGAAAGGGCATAAAAAATCGCCCCGGAAAAATCCGGGGCGATGATTTGCAATTATTCAGCCACATAGGGCAGCAGAGCGATCTGACGAGCACGCTTGATGGCGGTGGTCAGGTCACGCTGGTGAGCGGCGCAGGTACCAGTGGTACGGCGAGGCAGGATCTTGCCGCGCTCGGACAGGTAACGGCGCAGCTTAGCAGTATCCTTGTAATCAATACCGGTAGCCTTGTCCACGCAGAAAGCACAAACCTTCTTGCGCTTGCGGGGACGCATACGCTGTTCGTTAGCCATGGGTTATTCCTCCTTCGTAAGCATTGTGAAAAAGTTTAAGAATTAGAAGGGCAGCTGTGCATCGTCGTCTTCCAGCATTGCAAAGTCGGATGCGGAAGAAGCGGGAGCAGAGTAGCCACCGTAGCTGGGTGCTGCAGGAGCGGCGTAGGAGTTTCCACCATAGGCGTTGCCGCCGTAGGAAGAACCGCTGTCGCCGTCACGCTTGCTGTCGCCAAAATAAGCATTGTTGACGATGATCTCAGCAGAGCGGCGCTTGTTGCCTTCTTTGTCGGTCCAATCCCGCATTTCCAGACGACCATCTACAACGATCATGCGACCCTTGGTGAAATACTTGGAGATGAACTCTCCAGTCTGACGCCAAGCGACACAGTCGATGAAGTCGGTCTTCTTTTCGCCACCGTCTCTGCCGGAGAAGTCGCGGTCGACTGCCACAGAGAAGCTGGCAACAGCAACGCCGGAACCGGTGCGGCGCAGCTCGGGGTCACGGGTCAGACGACCCATGATGGTGATGTGGTTGAGCATTGATTAGCCCTCCACAGCGGTGGTCAGGCAGCGCATAACGCCTTCAGTGATCTTCATAACACGCTCCAGCTCTGCAGGGAACTCGGGCTTGCTTTCGAAGTTCATCAGGACGTAGTAGCCTTCAGCCAGGTCATTGACAGCGTAAGCCAGACGACGCTTGCCCCAGATGTCGATGTTGCTGAGGGTACCCTCCGCCTCCACCATTGCCTTGAACTTTTCCACAAGTGCGTTGATGCTCTCCTCGTCCAGGGTAGGATTGATGATGTAGAGCACCTCGTACTTACCAGTGATCTTAGCCATGTTGATTGCACCTCCTTTTGGTCTTTTGGCCCCCGGTCGCGCCGGGAGCAAGGATTTGTCCGCATTTGCAGACCTAGCTATTTTATAGGAAAGAAGTCAAAAAGTCAAGAACTTTTTTCGGAAAAATTCGATTTTTTGAAGAAAATCAGGTGACACGCCATAAAATACCCCCGAATAAAAGAAAAAGGCCCCCGATTGGGGGCCTTCTGTTTCTTTAGCAGCAGCGATTGTTGTCGCAGCCGCAGTCGTTGCCCTGGCCGCAGCCGCAGAACAGGATCAGCAGGATGATGATCCAGCACAGATTGCCACCGCAGCCGCCATTACCAAAGTTACACATAATACATACCTCCGAAAGATTTTGATGCGGTTCGTCACCACTCACCCCATGTTATGTTTCAGGAGGAAAAATGTGCGCCGGATGTTTGGGGATGCTCCAAATCGCTGATGCGGTGGTTCAGCACTTTGATCTGCTCCTCTACCACCGGCATCCGCCGGGCAAAGCCGTTGTGTTCCCGTACTTCCCGGGTCAGCGCTTCCAGCTTTGCATCGGTCACGGCCTGGGCGGTGCGGATGGCAGCCTCGTTTTTCCGGGCAGAGAGCATATTGCTCAATATGACACCGATCAGTGATAAGCCGCCTGTGATCAGGGCGGTAACAATGGCTTCATTCATAAAATGACCTCCTTTCCAACAAAATTCCTTTTCATGAGTAGAAAAAAGTGGAAAGAAGGTTGCACAAAGCTGTGCTTTTGTCGAAAAAAGTCGAAAAAATAATCGAAAGCACCCGTTGCAAAATCTGCCGTTTTTTGATAATCTTATAGAAAGCTAAAAATTTAAGAAAGGGCGGTGGTATTCAGATGCGGAAGCTGTTGATAGCGGATGGTATTGAAGAGAGCAGGCAGGCCTTGCAGGCCCTGTTCCAAGATCGTTGTGAGGTGAGGACCTGTGCCGATGGAGAGTCGGCGATGGCGTTGCTGCGTGATTTTGAACCGGATATTCTGGTCGTGGATCTGATGCTGCCGAAGACCGACGGACTGAGCTTGCTCCAGCAGCTGCGCCAGTGGAATATCAGGCCTATGGTGCTGGCGCAGACCAGTTTGGCAAGCCCCTATGTAATGGAACGGCTGCAATGGCTGGAAGTGGACTATGTGATGCTCAAACCCTGCCAGATGCAGGCACTGGAAGTGCGCATTTGCGACTTTTTGAGCCAAATGCAGGATGCGCTGCCGAGAATGCCTGCCGGCGATCAGATGATCGTCAATGTGCTGATGAGCCTGGGCTTTTCGCCGAAGCTGGATGGGTATGCCTATCTGTGTGAAGCCATTCCGCTTTATGCCCGGGATCCATCCCAGGCAATTACGAAGGAATTATATGCAGCGGTGGGGGAAATGCGCCGGAAGGAAGCAGCTTTGGTGGAGCGCTCCATTCGCAGTGCCATCGACAAGGCCTGGAAAAATCGGGCC
>CAZJCA010000002.1:0-72913 GCA_964544505.1 uncultured Oscillospiraceae bacterium | reverse complement strand
GGCTTCCTTGCGCCCCAGCTTGTCAAAGTATGCTTTGGCGTAGAACTCGCCCAGACGGGCGATCTCGTCGCCGGTTTTGATGTTGCCGGCGTTGATGAAGTAGGGGATCTTGCGTCCGGATTTGGCGGTGAAATCACCGAATTTCAAAACACCTGCACTTTGCAGGAAATCGATAAATTCTCTCTTATAGGCTTCCATATTTTATCCTCCATGGTTTTTATACTTGCCTCGCCCTCTGGGAGAGGTGGCACGGCGAACGCCGTGACGGAGAGGTGTCCCCCAAAGGGGAAGCTGTTTTAGTCACAAAATTCTGCCACGCAGCGCTCGTAGGCAGCCACAGGATCGGCAGCGGCGGTGATGGGTCTGCCCACCACGATGTAGTCAGAGCCGATGGCCTTGGCCTGTGCCGGGGTCATGACTCGCTTCTGGTCACCCACTTCGCCGTCGGCAAAGCGAACGCCGGGAGTGATGGTGAGGAAGGTTTCGCCACAACGCTGGTGAACCTTGCCTGCTTCCAGCGGAGAGCAAACGATGCCGTCCAGACCTGCATTTTTGGCGGTGGTGGCGTAGTGCATCACCACTTCATCCATGGGCTTTTCGATGAGCAGATCACGCTCCAGAGCGGTCTGGTCGGTGGAGGTCAGCTGAGTGACGGCGATCAGCAGAGGACGGCTGCCGTCGGGACGGGTCAGGCCTTCCAGAGCGGCCTCCATCATGGCAGAAGTACCGGCGGCGTGGAGGTTGGTGATGTCCACATCCAGACGGCTAAGGACTGCCATAGCCTTCTTAACGGTGTTGGGAATGTCGTGCAGTTTCAGATCCAGGAAGATCTTGTGGCCTCTGGCCTTGATCTGGCGGACGATTTCCGGGCCTTCAGCGTAGTACAGTTCCATGCCGATCTTTACGAAAGGCTTGCGGCCTGTAAACTTGTCCAGGAATTCAAAAGTAGCCTCCTTGGATGCAAAGTCGCAGGCAACGATCACATCTTTACCCATTTTTGACGCCTCCTATAATATCTTTCAAATTTTCAATATTGAACTTTTTCATCACCCGGGGCAGATCTTCAATAATGTCCCGGCAGGTATAGGGATTGACCAGGTTCGCAGCGCCCACTTCCACGGCAGTTGCACCTGCCAGCATCATTTCCAGAACATCCTCGGCGCTTTGAACGCCGCCGATGCCGATGACCGGAATATGGACAGCCTGCGCCACCTGATAGACCATCCGCACCGCCACCGGGAAGATGGCAGGGCCGGAGAAGCCGCCCATGGTGTTGGCAATGATGGGCTTTTTGGTGCGCAGATCAATGCGCATACCCAGCATGGTGTTGATCAGGCTGATGCCGTCGGCTCCGGCTTCTTCGCAGGCTTTGGCAATGGACACGATGTCCGTGACATTGGGGGACAGCTTGATGATGACAGGCTTTTTGGTGACGGCTTTGACGGCTTTTGTCACCGCTGCGGCGGCTTCCGGGGAAGTGCCGAAGCTCATGCCGCCGCCATGGACATTGGGGCAGGAAACATTCACTTCCAGCCAGCCCACCTGGGGCTCTTTGTCCAGCTTTTCGCAGGTATAGGCATACTCTTCCAGAGAAAAGCCGGATACATTTGCCATGACCGGCTTGTGGAAGCATTTGGCAAGCTTTGGCAGTTCTTCGGAGATGACAGCATCCACGCCGGGATTTTGCAGACCAACGGCGTTGATCATGCCGCTGGTGCATTCTGCGATCCGGGGCGTGGGATTGCCGAAGCGAGGCTCTTTGGTGGTGCCTTTGAAGGAGAAGGTGCCGAGGCAGTTGATGTCGTAGAGTTCTGCGTATTCATAGCCGTAGCCGAAGGTGCCGGAAGCAGGGATCACCGGGTTATCCAGCTGAATGCCGCATAAGTTTACCTTCATTTCCACAGGATCTCCTCCTTCCGCAGAACAGGACCTTCCTTGCAGATCCGCTTGTTTCCGGTGATGGTTTCACAGGAGCAGCCCATGCAGGCACCGAAACCGCAGCCCATCCGCTTTTCAAAGCTCAGCTGACCGGAGGTCGTGGTGGCGGCGTACAGGGCTTTGAGCATGGGCTCCGGCCCACAGGCGTAGAAGTGGGTGTAATGCTCCGGCAGAGCGTTGGTGACAAAGCCCTTTGTGCCGTAGCTGCCGTCGGCAGTGGTGACGGTGACGGTACAGCCCAAATCCTTGAACGCATCCTCAAAGAACATTTCGGATTTTGTGTTGAAACCGAGGATGACGGAAACATTTTTACCGCTTTCTCTCAGCTTTTTGGCCAGATGATACATGGGGGGCACGCCGACACCGCCGCCGATGAGCAGGGGGGCATCTCCGGCGCAGCTCAAATCGTAGCCATTGCCAAGGCCGGACAGAATGTCCAGCTTTTCGCCGGGGCGCATGGCAGACATGGCCTCCGTGCCCTTGCCCACCACCTTGTAGATGATGGTCAAGGAACTTTCATTGTAGTCGCAGACGGAGATGGGGCGGCGCAGAAAATGGTGGTCAAGCTGAATGTTGACAAATTGTCCCGGTGCGGTGATGGCGGAGGTGTCGCCCAACAGCACCATTTTATACACACAGTCCGTCAAAGGAATATTGGATCGAATTTCAAAAATACTTTGTTTCATGGCAGTTCCTTAAGCGTCGATGGTGGAGATGGTCAAGGTGGTTTCTTCCAGCACATCCAGCAGCACTTTAACGGTGTCCAGAGCTGTGAAGATGGTCACATTATGCTCGGTGGCGATCTGACGGATCTGGCTGCCGTCCTGAGAGTCAGAACCCAGATTACGGGTGTTGATCACATAGGCAATGTGGCCCTGCCGCAGAGCGTTGGGGATCTCGTCGCTGCCTTCGCTGATCTTTTGCAGCACATGGGTGCGAATGCCGTTTTCTTTCAGGAATTTGGCAGTGCCGACAGTGGCCTCAATGTTGAAGCCCAGATTGTAGAATCGGCGGATCAGAGGCAATGCCTCTTCCTTGTCCTTGTCGGCGATGGTAACCAGCACCGTGCCATAGTTTTGCAGTCTGGTACCGGCGGCCTGCAGGGCTTTATACAAGGCTCTTGTCATGGTATTGTCGTAGCCGATGGCTTCGCCCGTGGACTTCATCTCCGGGGACAGGTAAGCATCCAGCCCCCGGATCTTGTTGAAGGAGAAGACGGGAGCTTTGATATACCAGCGCTTCTTTTCTTCGGGATAGATGTCGAAAATGCCCTGTTCTTTCAGAGATTTGCCCAGAATGACCTCGGTGGCGATATCAGCCAGAGAGTAGCCGGTGGACTTGGACAGGAAAGGGACGGTTCGGGAGGAACGGGGGTTGACCTCGATGATGAACACATTATCATCCTTGTCCACAATGAACTGGATGTTGAACAGACCCACAATGCCAATGCCCAGACCCAGCTTTTTGGCGTACTGCAGGATCAGGCCCTTGACCTTGTTGGAGATGGAGAAGGAGGGGTAGACGGAGATGGAGTCGCCGGAGTGAACACCGGTGCGCTCTACCAGTTCCATGATGCCGGGGACGAATACATCCCGGCCATCGCAGATGGCATCGATCTCCACTTCCCGGCCTTCAATATACTTGTCCACCAGAACAGGCTTGTCCTCGTCGATTTCGACGGCGGTGCGCAGGTAATGGCGCAGCTGCTGCTCGTCAGCCACGATCTGCATGGCTCTGCCGCCCAGCACGAAGCTGGGGCGCACCAGCACCGGATAGCCGATCTCGGCGGCAGCGGCGATGCCATCCTCAATTTTGGTAACGGCACGACCCTTGGCACGGGGAATGTTCAGGCTTTCCAGCAGATTTTCAAAAGCGTTCCGGTCTTCTGCCCGGTCAATGGCGGCGCAGTCGGTACCGATGATCTTTACCCCACGGTCGGTCAGGGGCTGTGCCAGATTGATGGCGGTCTGACCGCCCAGAGAGGCAATAACGCCGTCGGGCTTTTCAAACTCGATGATGTTCATCACATCTTCGGTGGTCAGCGGCTCAAAGTACAGCTTATCGGCGGTGGTATAGTCGGTAGACACAGTTTCGGGGTTGTTGTTGACGATTATGGCCTCGTAGCCTGCCTTGCGGATGGTCATGACGGCATGGACAGTGGAATAATCAAATTCCACGCCCTGACCAATGCGGATGGGGCCTGCACCCAGCACCAGAATCTTTTTCTTGTCTGTGCGGATGGAGGTGTTTTCTCCCTGATAGGAGGAGTAGAAGTAGGGGATATAGGCGTTTGTGTGGCAGGTGTCCACCATTCGGAAGGCGGGGAACAGATCCATTTCCTTGCGCCGTGCCCAAATGTCGATCTCCTTGATACCCCAGAGCTTTGCAATAAACTTATCGCTGAAGCCCATGATTTTTGCTGCTCGGAAAGTGTCGTCATCCCGGTTTTCTTTTAATTTTTTCTCCATTGCCACGATTTTAGCGATGGATTCCAGGAAGAAGGGGGTGATCTGGGTGATGGCGTGGAGGTTTTCCACAGTTTCACCCCGGCGCAGCAGTTCTGCTACGGCGAAGATATTGTCATCCCGGAACTGCTGAATATAGGTCAGCAGTTCGTCGGTGGTCTGATTGTCGAATTTTGGCAGATGGAAATGGCAGGCACCGATTTCCAGAGAGCGAACGCCCTTCAGCAGGCACTCTTCCAGCGTAGAGCCGATGCCCATTACTTCGCCGGTGGCCTTCATCTGGGTGCCCAGAAGGTTGGTGGCGGAGGCAAATTTATCGAAGGGGAAGCGGGGCAGCTTGGCGATCACATAGTCAAGGCTGGGCTCGAAAGCGGCGTTGGTGTTGGCAATGGCGATCTCTTCCAAGGTCATGCCCACGGCGATCTTGGCAGTGACCCGGGCGATGGGATAGCCGGAAGCCTTGGAAGCCAGCGCAGAGGAACGGGATACTCTGGGGTTGACTTCAATCAGGTAGTATTCGCTGGTGTGGGGGTGGAGGGCAAACTGCACATTGCAGCCGCCTTCGATCTTCAGTTCCCGGATCAGAGCAATGGCAGCGTCATTGAGCATTTTTTCGTCTTCCTTGCTCAATGTCTGAATGGGGGCTACCACCAGAGAGTCGCCGGTGTGGACACCCACGGGGTCGATGTTTTCCATACCGCAGATGGTGATGGCGTGGTCTTCGGAGTCTCGCATGACTTCAAACTCGATCTCCTTATAGCCCTTGACGGACTTTTCCACCAGCACCTGATGGACAGGAGACAGCTTAAAGGCATTCATGCCCACTTCCACCAGTTCTTCTTCGCTGTAAGCAAAGCCGCCGCCGGTGCCGCCCAGAGTAAAGGCAGGCCGCAGCACCACAGGATAGCCAATGCGCAGGGCAGCGGCCTTGGCTTCCTCAATGGAGTAGGTGATCTCGGAAGGAATGACGGGCTGACCGATGGACTGACACAGCTCTTTGAACAATTCCCGATCTTCCGCACGCTCGATGGAGGCGGATGAAGTGCCCAGCAGTTCTACCCGACATTCTTTCAAAATGCCTTTCTTTTCCAGTTGCATGGCAAGGTTCAGGCCTGTCTGACCGCCGATGCCGGGGACGATGGCATCAGGCCTCTCGTAACGGATGATCTTGGCGATGTATTCCAGTGTCAGCGGCTCCATGTATACCTTGTCGGCAATGGCGGTGTCGGTCATGATGGTGGCAGGGTTGGAGTTGCACAGTACCACTTCATAGCCCTCTTCTTTCAGGGCAAGGCAGGCCTGGGTACCGGCGTAGTCAAATTCGGCGGCCTGTCCGATGACGATGGGGCCGGAGCCGATGATCAGGATTTTTTTAATATCTTTTCTTTTTGCCATGTTTGTATCCTCTCATTCTTTCTGTGTGTTATGTACGATTTTGCCATCGCAGACGGTGGCAATGCATTTGCCAAATACTTCCCAGCTGGTAAAAGGAGTCGCCTTTCCAAGGGAAAGGAAGTCGCTGGGGTCGATTTTGTAACATTCTTCCAGATCCCAGATGGAGAAATCTGTACCCAGAGGGATTTGGAAGCGGTTTCTGGGATTGGTGACCAGCAGCTCCAACAGTCGCTCCATGGAGAGAATGCCTGCCTTTACCAGATGGGTGTACAGGATGGGAAAAGCCGTTTCGATGCCCACAATGCCGAAGGCGCTCTTTTCAAGACCTCTGCTCTTTTCTTCCGCAGAGTGGGGGGCATGGTCGGTGGCGATCATGTCAATGGTGCCGTCCCGGATGCCTTCAATCAGAGCCGCCCGGTCGGATGCATCCCGCAGAGGGGGATTCATTTTAAAGCGTCCCTCTTCCTGCAGAAAGCTGTCGTCCATCACAAGGTAGTGGGGGGCAGTTTCGCAGGTCACATCCACGCCCCGAGCTTTGGCTTTGCGGATGATGTCCACGCTTTCCTTGGTGGAAATGTGGCAGACATGGTAGCCACAGCCAATTTTTTCAGCAAGGCGCAGATCACGGTCAATCTGTACCCATTCGCTTTCACTGCAAATGCCCCGGTGTCCATGCTGCCGGGCATACACGCCGTCGTGGATATAGCCCCCACGCAGCAGGGAATTGTCTTCGCAGTGGGCGACGATCAGTTTGCCCAGGGATTTGGCTTTTTCCATGGCCTGAGCCATCATTTCCTCCGATTGGACACCACGACCATCATCTGAGAAGGCGATGGCGCTTCCTGCCATGCCTTTCAGATCAGCCAAAGCCAGCCCCTGCTGCCCCTGAGTGATTGCACCGTAGGGGTAGATGTGGATGCAGCTGTCTTTCTCGATGATGGAAAGCTGCTGCTGCAAGTGCGCCACGCTGTCAGGTACAGGATTTAAGTTGGGCATGGTGCACACAGCAGTGTAGCCGCCCCGGGCGGCAGCGGCAGAGCCGGTGGCGATGGTCTCTTTATAAGAAAAACCCGGCTCTCGGAAGTGCACGTGCACATCACAAAAGCCGGGAAAAACGGTGTATTGATGATTGGAGAAAATGGGACAAATAGAGCTGAGAATGGAAGAAATATGGGTGGAAAGTTCGGAATATGCATTAACATAAGACAAATTCCACTGTTTCTTGCTCATAATGTTATCCTCCTTTTTGTCATAAGAAAAGGCTAGATCCTGCTGCTGCAACGCAGCCCTCGGAGTAGCCCTTGAAAATTATAACACTGTGGCAGGTCACTGTCAAGGAAAAAATGAAAAAATATGTCAGATATTGTTTTGCTGTAAGAAGGGAAAAAGCGGCTCTCCGGATGGAGAGCCGCAAAGCTTAGTTGGTGTAATTGTCGAAGTAGCCCTGTACCAAAATCACGGGAGTGCCCTTATCGCCGGAACCGCTGGTCAGATCGCACAGAGATCCGATCAGGTCGGTCAGCCGACGGGGGGTGGTACCCTGAGAGGCCATGGAGCCGACCAAAGAGCCACTCTTGGCACGGATGGCACCTTCAATGGCTTCTTTCAACGCTTTGCCGGACAGAGCGGCAAAATCGTTGTCAGCCAGATATTTCAGCTTCAGCTCATTGGGGGTGCCTTCCAGACCGGGGGTGTGTGCCACGGAAACGCTGGGATCAGCCAGTTCCCAAATTTGACCCACAGGATCTTTGAAAGCGCCGTCGCCATAGACCATGACTTCGATATGCTTGCCGGTGCGCTCCAGGAACTGATTCTGGATATCCAGCACCAGGTCATTGCAGTCCTTGGGGAAGAGTTTGACGGTGTCTTCGGTGGACTTGTTAGAGCCCAGCAGGCCAAAGCGCTCGTTATAGCCGCTGCCGTCAATGCTGGCGGTCAGAATATCATCCAGACCGCAGACCCGCTCTGCGCCGTTTGCCAAAAGCAGACGGTGGGTGCGTTTCCGGGAGTGAATGTCGCAGTGGAGCACGTTTTTGGTGTAATTCAAAATGGTGCGGCAGTCGTTGGCGAAGATGACCTCCACCTCAGCGCCCATTTCCCGGATAAGATCAGAATAATAGGACACATAGTCAACACCTGTAAAGGGGTGGGGGTTGGAGCCGAAGAGCTGACGGTATTTTTCCTCGGTCAGCACATCGGAGTAGGGATTGACCCCGGCTTCGTCCAGCTGATCCAGGGATACCAAAGCATTGCCCACCTCATCGGAGGGGTAGGAAAGCATCAGTACCACTTTCTTTGCACCCTTTGCAATGCCACGCAGACAGATGGCAAAACGGTTACGGGACAGAATGGGGAAGATGACACCAATGGTCTCACCGCCCAGCTTTTCCCGGACATCAGTGGCGATGGCGTCGATGGATGCGTAGTTACCCTGGGCACGAGCCACCACAGACTCTGTGACCGCAACCACATCCCGGTCACGCAGGGAGAAGCCCTCGCTTTGGGCAGCATCCAGCACGCTGTCTACCACGATATTGGCTAAATGATCGCCTTGACGGATAATGGGGCAACGAATACCCCGGGAAGTTGTTCCGATTTTTCTCTCCATAGCGATGCCTCATTTCTCCGGCTGTTCACAGCCGAGCAGATCAAAAGATTAAGATGGGCGGAAAAACCCACATCTTTTATTATGGTACTGTTTTTTCCAAAATGCAAGAAAAATTTTTGTAAATGGAGAAATTTATCTCTTCCAGGTGGATCGGGAGAACAAAACCAGAATGGGGAACAGCCCCAAACGGCCTGCAAGCATATCAAAAATCAGCACGAGTTTACTTAGGGTGCTGTATGCACTAAAATTGCAGATGGGACCGACCTGTTCTAGTCCAGGGCCAATGTTGTTGATACAGGCGATAACAGCTGTAAAATTTGTTCCGAAGGAGAAATTGTCCAGTGAAACCACCAAAAAGCTTAAGAACAGGATCAATACATAGGCAATCAGAAAAGCATGGGCGGTATCAACAACTTTTTCATCAACAACACGACCATTGATACGAATGACCTGTACCTGATGAGGATTGCGAAGTTGGTTGACTCTCCGCTTTAAACTCTTTACGATCAAAAGAAGGCGAGAGCATTTGAAACCACCGCCGGTAGAGCCTGCACAGGCGCCAACCATCATCAAAATGACCAGAATTGCTTTGGAGAAGCTGGGCCACAGGTCAAAGTTGCAGGAAGAATAGCCTGTGGTGGTGATGATGGAGGATACCTGGAAAGCGGCGTGGCGCAAGGTCTCGCCCAGCGTACCATAGGAAGTGTGGATATTGAGCGTGATAAGGATAATGGATATGGCAACCAAAATCAAATACAGCCGTAATTCTTCGTCCTTGAACACACTTTTGACCTGGCGGATCAAAATCAGATAATAGCAGGTGAAGTTGATGCCGAACAGGAACATGAATACGGTGGTAACATTGATGATGTAGGGGGTGCAACTGGCCATGGAGTCGTTGTAAATGCCCAGACCACCAGTGCCTGCCGTGCCGAAGGCGGTACAGGCTGCATCCAGCAGAGGCATTTTGCCGACGAGCAGGAAGATGATGTTCAGAATGGTCAGCACAATGTAAATAATATACGGAATGGCGGCGGTCTGCCGGATTTTAGGTACAAGCTTGCCGACATCCGGGCCGGGGCTTTCTGCCTTGAGCAGATGGATGGTATTTCCGGCACCCTGACTGCCGGGAACCAAGGCTAACAACAGTGCCAACACGCCCATGCCGCCCAGCCAATGGCTGAAGCTGCGCCAGTACAGAAGACCTCTGGACAGGCTTTCCACATCAGCCAAAATGGAAGAACCGGTGGTGGTAAAACCGGAGACGATCTCAAAAAAAGCGTCTACATAGTGGGGAATCTCTCGGGAAAACCAGAAGGGAAGACAGCCAAAAAGACTCATGACGATCCAGCTCATGCCCACGCATACCAGACCTTCCCGGGAGTTGAAGTTGGTGCTTGCTTTCCGGGAAAGCAGGGTCAGAAGACCATAGGTAGCTGCGATCAGCAGCATGGTGGCGATAAAGCTTTGCAGCGCTTTCCACTCCCCGTAGAACAGGCTGACCAAAGCGGCCGGGATCATAAACAGGCACTCGATCAGCAAAATCTTGGCGGCAAACCGCCCCATCATTTTATAGTTCATACTCAGGCCCCTATCTTACGCAAAGATGTCGTTGACCTGCCGCAAAGAGCCTCGGCGGCTGGTGACTGCAACGATGGTATCCCCTTCCAGGAAGATGGAGTTACCACCGGGGATCTCGGTCTGGGCACCGTGGGTGATGCTGACCAGCAGTACATCCGGCTTTAGGCGGATCTCTTTCAGGGGCGTACCGTGGTGGAGGGTATGCTCGTCTACCCGGAACTCAACGGCTTCTACCTGACCGTCGGCAATGGTATGGACACTTTCTGCGGTGCCTGTCAGATTGCTCATGGCACGGACATATCGGACGATGGTATCGCAGCACAGATCTCTGGGGGATACCACGCTGCCCAGGGACAGGTTGTGGCTGATACTGCGATTTTCGGTATGGCCCAGTTTGGTGATGACCTGAGGAACTCCTCGGGTGTTGGCATAGAGGGAGATGATCATGTTCATCTCGTCTGTGCCGGTTAGAGAAATCAGGGCATCACAGGTGGAAAGACCGTAGTCTTCCAGCAGAGATTTGTCGGTGGCATCGCCGTGGATGATGGTGGCTTCCGGCAGGGCAGAGGCCAAATGGTCGCACTGCTGCCGATCCTGCTCGATCAGGCACACGGAGACACCGTCGTGACACAGCTGCTGGGCAAGATAGTAGCCAATGCGGCTGCCGCCGCAGAGGATGACCTTTCGGGCACGACGGGTGATGATCCCCAGATTTTTCAGCAGTACGGAAAGACTGCTGCTGGGAGCGGTGACGAAGATTCGGTCCCCTTCCTGCAGCACAAAAGTACCGCCGGGGGTAACGGCATTTCCCTTGCGCAAGACAGCGCAGACCAGCACCTTGCACTTGACGATGCTGTTAAGGGAATTCAAGGTGACATTGCGCAGTTTGCTGTCCCGGTCTACCCGCAGTTCTACAATGGCGGTACGACCTTGGGCAAAGGTATCTCTCTGGAGGAAGCCGGGGAAGCGGAGCAGACTTTCAATTTCGTTGGCGGACTGCTTTTCGGGGTTGACTGCCAGAGAAAGGGCGAATACATCCCGCATGGCATAAATCTGCTGGGTGTAGTCCGGGTTGCGGATGCGCCCGATGGTGTGCAGCTTGGGGTTGATGCCATGGGCGGTGGTGCAGCATAGAAGGTTTACTTCATCCTGGCTGGTGGCGGCGATCAGAAGGTCTGCATCGGCCACACCGGCCTGCTGTAATACCTGCATGGAAGCGCAGTTTCCACGCACGCCGATCACATCGCAGTCCTCGCACACATCCGAAAGAACCTTGGGATCGGAGTCAATCAAAGTCAAATTATAGCCTTCTTCGGAAAGGCGGCGAGCCAGGGTAGTGCCGACTTTGCCGCTGCCTGCAATAATAATATTCATAGACAGTCTCCTTTGCGATCAGGTAATCATGAAATTAAAACCATTATACTCCTTTTACAGGGGTTTTGCAATAGGAAAAAGGGCTTGCCAAAGCATGCGCAGCTGGGTATAATCAAGGCAGAAAAATAATGGAGGTAGCGAAGATGAAAATCTACTACATTGGCGACAGTACCGTTGCTGTCAATAAGATACACACCTATCCCCAAACGGGGATGTCTCAGGCCTTGCCCCTGTATTTGCGTGATGAAGTGCAGGTGGTCTCCCTGGCGAAGAATGGCAGAAGCACCAAGTCTTTTTTGGATGAAGGGCGCTTTGTCCCTGCCCAGCAGGGGATGGAAAAGGGGGATTTCCTATTCATCCAGTTTGGTCACAATGATGAAAAGGACGATCCTGCCCGGCATACGGATGCAGACGGCTCTTTCCGGGATAATTTGCGCTTTTTCATCCGTGAGGCCAGAAACAGAGGGGCACACCCGGTGCTCATTACCCCTATTTCCCGGCGGCTGTTTGACGAACAGGGCAATTTCCGCCCCGGTAGCCACGGTGCATACCCGGAAGCGGTGCGAATCGTGGGGGCAGAAGAAAATGTGCCTGTTGCCGATTTGACTGCTCTGACGGAAGCCTATTTGCCCCAGTTGGGAGACGAGCCTTCCAAGCCTTTGTTCGTCTGGCCCAAAGACAATACCCACCTGAAGGTGGAAGGTGCGGTGAAGATGGCAGGCTTTCTGGCACAGGAGTTGGATCGCTTTGGGGGCATCTATGCAGACCTGCTGCAAAAAGAACCTATGGAATAATGCAAATCCCTCCGGCTTAGCCGGAGGGATCGCTTTTTAGATCCTGTTGTGCCGGGCCGTCCAGCAATTGACCGTCTTCTGAGAACCGAGAGCCGTGGCAGGCGCAGTCCCAGCTGCGCTCACTGCTGTTCCATTTCAGGGCACAGCCCAAGTGGGGGCAGCGAGGACGGGTGGGGCGCAGCAAGTTCAAGGTGGATTCCAGTGCGTTGACCGCCAATTGCGGTTTTAAGATGCTGCGAGCGGGGGAAAAGAGCTGGGCATAGGCATTTTCCTTTCCCTGTACCAGATCGGTCAACATGTTCGCTGCCACCATGGAAGTGGTCATGCCCCATTTGTTAAAGCCGGTGGCAACAAACAGATTTGGCGTGTTTTTGGAATATTGCCCGATGTAGGGCATACCGTCCAGACTCATGCAGTCCTGGGTGGCCCATCTTCCCACTTCCCGGGCGTGGGGGTAGGCTTTTTGGGCAAAGTCCCATAATAGCTGCCAGTTGCCCCCCTTTTTGCCGGTGCGGTGCCCACCGCCGCCCAGTAAAAGCAGGCCATCGCAGCCCCGGAAGGACAGACTGTTTTCTTCCTCGCCGATATACATACCGCCCGGAAAATCCGTATTTTCCAGAGCCAGCACATAGCTGCGCTGCTGATAAAGTTTTAAAAAATAACTGCCGTGGCGGTTGAGAAAAGGAAAATGGGTGGCAACGATCACCTTTTTTGCAACAATGCGGCCTGTGTCCGTGATGGCGGTGGTGCCATCCAACTTGCGGACTGGGCTATTTTCAAAGAGGGTCAGCTCTTTTGCGATGTGGGCAGCAAATTCCAGGGGATGAAACTGGGCTTGCCGTCTGAACTTGACTGCACCCGCGGTTTGAAAGGGAAGGGGAAGATCCTCTTTTAACCCGGCAGGATAGCCCAGAAGGTGCAGTGCATGCACTTCCTGCTCCAGAGCCTGCCGGTCTTGCAGGGCGTAGACATAGGCCGATTGACTTTCAAAATGGCAGGGGATCTGTTTGCACAGAGTGTAATACTCTTTGACCGCATCTTCGTTGGCTTGGAGATAGAGTTTTGCCTGTTCTTTTCCCAGACTGTCCAGCAGTTTGTGATAAATAAGTCCGTGCTGGGAAGTGATTTTTGCAGTGGTTTTGGAGGTAACACCGCTGCAAATACGGTCTGCCTCCAATAAAATGGTCTCAATGCCTGCTTTTTTTAGCTGATAGGCGCACAGAAGTCCTGCCATACCGCCGCCGACAACCAGCACCTCGGTTCTGTGATCGCCCAGTAATGTGGAAAAGTGAGGCAGGGGCGTTTCTGCCCAAATGGAATTCATCATGTATATCACCGAGAAAATTTTGCACACTCTCGGTGAAAAATATACAAAAAAGATGCACCGCACAAGCGGTGCATCTGAGCGTTTTTAGGAGAACAGGGGGCGCAGGGCATCAGCCAGCTCCTGCTTTTGCTCTTCGGCTTCTGCCAGGTCTTTGCCAAGGGTGGTGAAGTAGGCCTTGATCTTGGGCTCCGTGCCGGAGGGGCGAACCACCACCGTTGCACCGCCTGCAAGACCGTAGATCAGCACATTGGAGGCGGGCAAGCCGGTTTCTTCGGGCTTGAGATAGTCGGTGACGGACACCACATCATAGCCTGCAATGGCAGCCGGTGCATGGTCACGAAGGAAGGACATAATGCCTGCCATCTTGTCCATGCCGTCCAGACCGGGGAACTCGAAGGACTCCACCTTGTTCAGATAGCGGCCGTACTGAGCGTAGATGCTTTCCAGCCGCTCCTTAATGGAAGAACCGATGGAACGATAGTAGGCTGCCATTTCGCAGATCAGCATAGAGGCAACCACTGCATCCTTATCCCGGACATAGGGGCCAGCCAGATAGCCGTAGCTTTCCTCAAAGCCGAAGATGAACCGCTCCACTTCGCCGACATTTTCCAGTCGTGCGATCTGGTCGCCGATCCACTTAAAGCCGGTCAGCACGCTGCGCAGCTCTACGCCATAGTGGGCGGCGACGGCATCGGCCAGGGGGGTAGAGACAAGACTCTTGACGGCAACGGCGTGCTGGGGCATGGTGCCGTTTTCCGTGCGTCCGGCGCAGATGTAATCCAGCAGCAGAACGCCAACTTCGTTGCCGGAGACCAGCTCATAAGAGCCGTCGGGGCAGCGGATGGCAATGCCAACACGGTCAGCATCCGGGTCGGTAGCCAGCATCAGGTCAGCACCGCTGGTTTTTGCAAGTTCCAGACCCAGATGCAGAGCCTCGTAAATTTCCGGGTTGGGGTAGGGACAGGTGGGGAAGTTGCCGTCGGGGTGCTCCTGCTCGGGGACAATGGTGATGTCCGTAATGCCGATGTCGTTCAGAATTCGTGTCACGGGAACAAGGCCGGAACCATTCAGAGGGGAGTAGACCAGTTTCAGACCGGCAGTCTTGCAAAGACCCGGACGAACTTGGCAAGCCTTGATGGCATCGTACAGGGCTTCCTTGCAGTCGTCGCCAACATACTCAATGAGGCCCTGGGCGACGGCGGTATCAAAGTCCATGATCTTGGCGCCGGTGAGAATATCGGTGTTCTGAATCTCGGCGTAAACAACAGCGGCGGCTTCGTCGGTCATCTGGCAACCGTCGGGTCCGTAGGCCTTGTAGCCGTTGTACTTAGCAGGGTTGTGAGAAGCGGTGACCATAATACCGGCGTTGGCCTTGTAGTAACGGGTGGCAAAGCTCAGGGCGGGCACGGGCATCAGCGCATCATAGATGCGGACACGAATGCCGTTGGCAGCCAGCACGCAGGCAGCGGTTTTTGCGAACAGGTCACTTTTAATGCGGCTGTCGTAGGAAATGGCGACCAGCTGATTGCCACCCTGGGTTTTGACCCAGTTGGCAAGACCCTGGGTGGCCTGGCGCACCACATAAATGTTCATGCGGTTGGAGCCTGCACCCAGCACGCCACGAAGACCTGCTGTGCCGAACTTCAGCGCCACGGCGAAGCGGTCTTTGATCTCGGTTTCATTGCCTTCAATGGAAGAAAGCTCTTCACGCAGGTCATTGTCCTCCAGAGGGAATTCCTTCCAACGGTTGTAGTTTGTCATATACATGGTGTTCACCTATCCTTATTTATTTTCAGCAAGGGGATGATTTTGAATGTATTCGTCCAGAAGGGTTGCTGCCAGCAGTACCATTCGGGCGCAGGGGCGCTTGGCGTAGTATTCGGCAGTGCGAGGGGTGGGGGCAGGATCGGAGGGAGGATCGTTTAAAAGTTCCCGGCAAATGATGCTGCCTGCTTTTTCCCGGAATTGACCGCACAGTGCCTGCACATCGGCGTAAACTGCCAGCTGCTTTTCGGGATTGGGACTGTCGTAGCCGTAAAGGGTGCCCAAAACGAAGCACATACCGCTGACAGCACCGCAGACCTCTCTCTGGCGACCAAAGCCACCGCCAAAGGGGGAAACCATTTTGGCTGCCTGCTTGGCATCCAGTCCGGTCACATCGGAAAATGCCACTGCCACTGCCTGAGCACAGTTGTAACCTTCCACAAAAAGCTGGGCGGCATACTGACCGTGATCCATAAAAAATCAGCTCCTTTTTATTTATCTTTTACCATTATAACATTGTCAGCGGCGAAAGTACAGAAAATTTCTTGCTTCTTTTTAAAAATTCTGCTATGCTTGTGAAAAAAGGGGTGGTTTCGTGAAAATCATGGTCAGTGCATGCCTGCTGGGGAGAAATTGTAAGTATAACGGCGGCAATAATCTGAACGAAAAAGTGGTATCGTTCTTGCAGGGGTATGAGATCGTCCCTGTTTGCCCGGAAGAGATCCTTGGGGTGCCTCGGGTGCCCATGGAGATCGTGGATGGGGTGCTTATAAACAAAGAAGGCACGGTGGTTGACGAACCCATCCGCAAGGCTGTGGCAAAAATCGTGGAAGAAAACACAGATGTGGATCTGGCGATTTTGAAATCCAGGAGTCCTACCTGCGGCGTTCATCAGGTTTACGACGGCACTTTCTCCGGTCGCCTGATCGATGGCATGGGCACATTGGCGCAGGCGTTAAAAGAAAAGGGCATCCGGGTGCTGGATGCGGAAGATATTTAAAAAGGAAGGGCGTGCGAAGGCACGCCCTATTGTTATTCATATTTTGGGAGCCGGACGATGGTGGGGGGATGCTTGAGCGCCGGAATGAGGATGTTTTGCACATCGTCAGTACGCAGCCGCAGGGAAGATGTGTTGATGCAGGGGTGGCAGCCGATGAATTCGTCCTTTAAAATATCTTCGTCGATCAAAAGCTGTACCCTGTTTTCCTGGTCGTTCATCAGCCCCAGAATGCTCAGCGAACCGGGGGTGATATCCAAAAACTGCTCCATATAGCTGCCGTCGGCAAAGCTTAAGCGGGAAGATCCGATCTGGGCGGACAGGTCTTTGGTTTTAAACACCTTATCGCCGGGCATCAGCAGCAGATAAAAGCTGGTGCACTGCCGGTTGCATAGCAGTAGATTTTTACAGATCGGGCCGCCCAAAACGGCATCGATGGCGGCGCAGATCTCCATGGTGTCAGCTTTTTCATGGTCTACCCGTTCATAGGATAGCTCCAGGCTGTCCAGCAGGTCATAGCATCGAATTTCTTTTTCTAAGCGACCGGCACAATCGGCAGGCCGTCCGTGTTGCAGTTGCATAGGTACTCCTTATCTTACACGCAGTTCCCAGAAGGCCACGGCACTGGCGGCAGCCACATTCAGGGAGTCTACATCGTGGTACATGGGGATCTTAACGGTGAAATCGCAGGAGGCGATGGTGTCACTGGTCAGGCCGTCTCCTTCGCTGCCCATTAAGATGGCCAGTTTCTCTTCCTGCCGCAGTCGGGGATCGTCCACGGCGTAGGAATCGTTGCGCAGAGCCATGGAAACGGTTTTAAAGCCAAGTTCACGCAACCTTTCCATACCGGGATGAGGCCACTGGCTGATATCATCGCCAATAAATGTCCATGGAATTTGGAACACCGTACCCATACTGACACGGGCGGAACGGCGGTACAGAGGGTCGGAACAGCCGGGGGTCAGCAGTACCGCATCCATGCCCAGTGCCGCAGCGGAACGGAAAATTGCCCCCACATTGGTGGGGTTTTGCACACTTTCCAGCACCACAACCCGACGAGCACCCCGGCAGACTTCTTCCACGGTGGGTAGGGGAGGACGGCGCATGGCGCACAGAACCCCACGGGTCAAATGGTATCCTGTCAGATTGCACAAAAGGTCTTCATCAGCGGTAAAGACCGGGGTATCCGGACACCGGGCAATGATTTCTGCCGCAGAGCCGTCAATATCCTTGCGTTCCATCAGCAGGGACACAGGCGTATAGCCTGCATCCAGCGCCCGATGGATGACCTTGGGGCTTTCGGCAATGAACATTGCGTTGGCAGGATCAAAGCGGTTTAAAAGCTGGGCTTCCGTCAGCCGGGCATAGACATCCAGCTCCGGAGCGGTAAAATCGGTGATTTCAATAATAGTGGACATGGTGATACCTTTCCTTCTGTCAGTAAAATTATTCTACCAAATATTGGGCGAATTGTCTATTGCATTTTTTAAAAAAGGTGGTACAATAGGTAAGGTTTGAGAAAATCTGCCCCCCCAAATACAGAATAAGGAGCAAATCAAGATGAAGAAAATCATCGCATTCTTGCTGGTTGTGGCAATGCTGTGCAGCTTTGCGGCCTGTGTAGCAAATCCTGACACTACCACGACTGAAAAGCCTGGTACTACCAATCCGAGTACTACCGGTAACCAGCCGGAGCAGCCTGAGGAAGATCCCTGGGCTAAGTACGAAAAAATCACCATTGCCAAAGCACTGGAATTGTGCGGCGAAAGTGGCAATGTGACGGAGGAACGCTACTATATTGCAGCAACTGTGGTTTCTGTGACCAATGCACAGTATGGTGCCATGACCATTGAGGATGAAACAGGCAAGATTTCTGTTTATGGTACTTACAGCAAAGATGGTTCCGTCGGCTATGCCGAACTGGAAGAAAAGCCCTACAAGGGTGATACCGTTTTGCTGCACTGCATCCTGCAGAATTTCAACGGCACTAAGGAAGTGAAAAATGCCCGCCTGATCGACTTTAAGAAGGCAAAGGTGGACACCAATCCCGAAGACTATACTGCTATGACCATCGATCAGGCTCGCAAGGCTGAGGTGGGGGCAAAGGTGAAAGTGGAGGGCGTTGTTGCTCGCATCACCTATGCAGACGGCATGAAGCCCAACGGCGTTGTGCTGGTGGATAACACCAACTCCATCTATATTTATGATGGCGACCTGGCAGGCCGTGTGGCTGTTGGCAACAAGATCAGCGTTGCTGCTTCCAAGACCATGTGGATTTTGGAGACCGAATTGACCAATGCCAATAAGTTTGGTTATAAAGGCTGCAATCAGCTCGATAGCGCCACACTGCTGACCAATGACAATGGCAACAATGCCTTTGACAGAAGCTGGATCACCGAGTCTACCGTGAAGCAGATTATGGACAACCCTGTGGCAAATGACATCACCACCACTATTTATAAGGTCAATGCACTGATCACTCGTGAAGACGGCAATGGCTTTATCAACTATTACATCGACGATTTGGATGGCAAGACCGGTTCTTATACTTATACGCAGAACAGCGGCTCTGACTTTAAGTGGTTGGATCAGTATGACGGCAAAATCTGCACTGTTTATCTGATGCCCTTGAACTGTAAGTCCACCGCCTCCGGCTGTAATTACCGTTTCCTGCCTGTGGCTGTAGAAGATGAGGGCTTTAAGTTTGATACCAATGATACCGCCGAGCATATTGTTAAGTACTACGGTGTGCCCCAGTTCCTGAGCACCTATTCCGGAGATCCTGTTCTGAAGCTGCAGACCAGTGTTTCTTCTGCACTGCTGGGCTTTGAGAATGCTGTACTGAGCTATGCATCTTCCAACACCGATGTGATCACAATCGAGGACAATGTGATGCACTGCAAGGCTTCCGGTGAAGCAACCATTACCATTACCGGCGAATATAATGGCAAAAGCTATGAAGAAACCGTGACCATTACAGTAAAAATGGCACCTCAGATCAATGCAGGTACCGTTGCCGATGCCATTGCTTCCAACTTGGGCGAGACCGTGACCATTCGTGGCATTATTGCCGCTTCTCTGGTCAACAAGAATGGCTTCTACATCATTGATGAGACCGGCATTATTGCTGTGCTGACCGATACAGAGACCATCGGTACCCTGAAGCTGGGCTACGAAGTGGTCATCGAAGGTATTCGTGACTTCGACGGTAAGAAGGAAGACTCCACCTGGTGTACCACCTGTGTGAAGGACGCCGTGGTTTTGGCAAACTACTACGGCGAGCATGAATACGATACTTCCAATTTCATCACAGACAAGACTCTGGCTGACTTTGCAGCGCTGGATGTAAATAAAGACCATACCACAGAGGTTTATGTTGTCAAGGCAACCATTCAGTTCGTTGACAATAAATTCTTCACCCGTTACGATCTGACCGATGGTGACACCACTGTTATGCTGTACTGCAGCAGCGGTAAGCAGTATGACTTCCTGAAGCCTTATATCGGACAGGAAGTGACCATCGAACTGGTTCCCTGTAACTGGAGCAGCAAGGGTAGCTACCCCGGATGCATCCTGTCCATCACTACTGCTGACGGAACCAAAATTGTTAACAACTGCAATTTTGGCGCTTAAACTGCAAATTTTGCAGAAAAAAGAGAAAAAATGTGTTTTATAGGTTGACGAAAGGTAGAATGGATGTCTATAATAGTCAACGGAAGAAGGGTGTTGCGCTCCGAAGCTGATCTTTGGGCGCAGCAGCATCCTTAAATTATGAAAGGCGGAGAAATACTTTATGAAGCTTGCTAAAAAGAAATCGACCGTTGTTGCCGTGCTGGCGATTGCTCTGGTGATGAGCATGCTGTTTGCAGCTTGTTCGCCCACAACAGAATCCTCTGAAAATCCTGGTACATCTACCAATGCCCCTTCTGGTACGACTGCCCCTTCTGGTACGACTGCCCCTTCTGGTACAACCGCACCTTCCACAACCCAACCCAGCGAGACCCCGAAGCCCAATGTTTCCTACCAGCCCGTTGACGGTGCGCCCCAGGCGGATACCGCTTACAAGTTCGGTATGAATCAGATCACCCTTAAGAAAACACTGTACTTCAATGGCGAAATCGCCAACGAGCACTTCCTGGCTACTACCGAAAATATTGCTGAGGCAGTGGATGTTTATGCCGAAGTTGTTGATGGCGGCTACAAGCTGTATATCAAGAAAGGTGACACCAAGACCTACTTGGCACTGGAGCCCTATACAAGCAGCAAGGGCAATGCAACAGTTGGTATGACTCTGGTTACCGATGCCACAAAGGCCGCTGTGTTTACCTATAATGCTGAATTGCACATTCTGGTTAATAACCACGAAGGCACTGACTACTACATGGGCAGCTACAAGGATTTTGCCACCATCAGCGTGTCCAAGACTTCTTACATCAACGCTGAAAATGCAGGTGTCAGCCAGTTTCAGGCTCGGATGTACAGTGAGCAGGAAGTAAAGGACGACAATAAAGACGATAACAACAAGGACGATAACAAGAACGACAATGTTGCTACCGGCACTGTTGAAGAGATCCTGGACAAGGCTTTTGCTCTGGCAGACGGCGCAACTTGGGATGGCGAATTTAAGTTGACCGGCGTTATCACCAAGATCGAGACCATCTATGGCGGCAGCGCTTACAAGATCACTATTAAAGTTACCGGCGACAGCAAGAACCGTGAGGTTCTGTGCTTCAAGGTCAGCGGTGACTATGTTCACAATCTGCAGGTCGACGATACCATGACTGTTTCCAGCAACCAGTTCCAGAACTATGGTGGTATCATCGAGCTGAACAAGTGTACTTTGGTTAGCTACACTCTGGCCGAAGGCCATGAGCCTGTTGTGCGCGTTGAGTATCCTGCTCTGACTGAAAATGGCAACACGCTGACTTTCAATGTTGGCGGCTTTGGTAAGGAGAATAGCTGGTCCAACGGCAAGCAGTATAAGACCGTGACCATTAAGGAAGGTTTGACTGTTGTTATCGACTGCACCGCTGTTGGCACCTATGGCGAGAACTCCGGTAAGTTCTACCTCAGTGATGACGGCAAGGACACTTGGAGACTGTATGGCTCCGAGAATGCTACATTCACTCTGACCTCCGACAAGAAGATTGCTTCTGTCAAGGTTACTTATGATGTCAATAAAGACAAGGATATTGAGCGCCTGACTTGCAATGGCGCAATGTACGAGTCTGGTGCTGCCATTGAAGTCAATGCCAATACGGTGACTTTTGGTGTTGGTAAGACCGATCCTGAAAGCAAGATCAGTGCCCATGTGCGGATTATCGCAATCGAGATCACTTATGCGGAGTAATCACTGATATACTGATCATACTGCATAACTTTATTTCTCTACATTTTAGGGTCGCTCTTCGGAGCGACCCTTTGTAGTATAAACAGGATCCTATGGAAATCACAGCCAAATCCCCACCGCTGCGGCGGTGGGGATTTTCTTTCGGTTGCAAAACGGATCCCTGTGTGATATAATAAATCGGTTTGAGAAAAGGGAGGGGATCGTTCTGACGAAATTATTGCTGCGGTTATTTACAAAGGATGCCTCGGATCGAGGTGCGATCGGCAAGCTTTCCGGTATTGTGGGCATTGTGTGTAATCTGCTGCTGTTTGGCTTTAAACTGGCGGTGGGTACGCTGTCCGGCGCAGTTTCCATTACCGCCGATGCCATGAATAACCTGTCCGATGCCACCAGTGCGGTGGTGACGCTGGTGGGCTTTAAGCTGGCAGAAAAACCTGCCGATGCCGATCATCCCTATGGTCACGCCCGGTATGAATACCTTTCCGGGCTGGCGGTGGCAGGCTTGATCGTGGTCATTGGCTTTGAACTGGCCAAAACCTCCATTGAAAAAATCATCCATCCTACGGATGTTCTGTTCAGCATCCCCGTGTGCGTGGTACTGGTAGCATCCGTTCTGATCAAGCTGTGGATGAGCGCATTTAACCGTTACCTGGGGAAAAAAGTAAATTCTACCACCCTGTTGGCAACAGCGGCGGACAGCCGCAATGATGCGATTTCCACCGCTGCGGTGCTGCTGGCAGGCGTTGTAGGCACGGCTTTCGGTTGGAAGATCGATGGCTGGATGGGTCTGATCGTTGCCCTGTTCATCCTGTATAGCGGCGCTCAGCTGGCGAAGGAAACCATCAGTCCTTTGCTGGGCGAAAATGCCAGCCCGGAGCTGCGTGAAGAAATTGCCCAGCTGGTAGGAAGCGTGCCCCAGGTGCTGGGTTACCATGACCTGATGGTTCATGACTATGGCCCCGGTCAGCGCTTTGCAAGCATGCATGTGGAAATGGATCAGAAAGCGGATCCACTTTTCTGCCACGAGCTGATCGACAATTTGGAGCGAGCCTGTTTGGAGCAGCTTCGTGTGCATCTGATCATTCACTACGATCCGGTAGTCACCGGGGACGAAGAGATGGATCGCATTCGCAGTGTTGTGGAACGGCTGCTGAAAAAGCAGGATGAACGCATCGGTATCCACGATTTTCGCATGGTTCGTGGGCAAGGCCACAGCAATTTGATCTTTGATGTGGAACTGCCGCCGGAACGGATGCAGGATCAGAAGGATATTCAGCAAAAGCTGGATGAAGACCTGTTGAAAGCAGAGCCGGGAAAATATTACACCGTTATTACATTTGATATGGGAACACCCTAAAGGGTGTCCCGGGAGAGATATATATATGGAATCTTTTGTACTTAAAGGAACGATTTGTTACAGCAAAACACCGACCCAGTTGGAGATTTGCCCCAGTTGCTATGCCGTTTGTGTGGATGGAGTTTCTCAAGGTGTGTTTGAAAACCTTCCGGCGGAATATGAAAACCTGCCCCTGCTGGACTATGGCAACAGCCTGATCGTGCCGGGTCTGGTGGATCTGCACATCCATGCGCCCCAGTATACCTTCCGGGGCACAGGCATGGACTTGGAACTGATGGATTGGCTTCAGAGTCAGGCTTTTCCGGAGGAAGCCCGGTTTGCCGATGAAAAATACGCTGAAAATGCCTATGAGATTTTTGCCCGGCAGATGAAAAACAGTGCTACCACCCGGGCGGTGGTCTTTGGCACACGGCATACCCCTGCCACGGAGATCCTCATGGAAAAGCTGGAAAGCGTCGGTATTGTCAGCTTTGTGGGCAAGGTGAATATGGATCAGAACGGCCCGGAGATCCTTATTGAGGAAAGCCCGGAGGCTTCTGCAGAAGCTACCTTGCAGTGGCTGGAAGATACCGCCGAAAAGTTCCGGCATACCAAGCCCATTTTGACCCCCCGGTTTATTCCCAGCTGCTCCCGTCCGCTGCTGGAAAAACTGGGAAAGATCAGAAAAGACTACGGCTTGCCTGTTCAGTCCCATTTGTCGGAAAACCCCGGCGAGATCGCCTTCGTGAAGGAACTGTTCCCGGAAGAGCCTACCTATGGTCACTGCTATGATCGCTATGGCATGATGAACGGCAATACCATTATGGCGCATTGTGTCTATTCTTCTGAGGAGGAAGTGCATCTGCTCAAGGAAAGTGGCGCATTTTTGGCCCACTGTCCGGCATCCAACACAGATCTTTCTTCCGGCATTGCACCCATCCGCAAGTATTTGGAAAAGGGCCTTCGTGTAGGCTTGGGTAGCGATGTGGCAGGTGGTCACAGCGACTCTATCTTCCATGCCATGGCAGATGCAATCCAGGTCTCCAAGCTCTATTGGCGGCTGGTGGACGAAAACTGCAAGGCGCTGTGCTTTGAGGAAGCCTTTTATTTGGCGACCCTGGGCGGCGGTGCATTCTTTGGGAAAGTTGGCTCTTTTGAAAGGGGCTATGCCTTTGATGCACTGGTGCTGAATGAGGAAAATATGCCCCATTGGAGCAACTTTGACCCCAAACAGCGGCTGGAACGATTTGCATATCTGGAGCAGGGAAGAGCATCCTTGCAGGCCAAGTTTGTAGAAGGCAGAAAAATTTTTTAAAACTGATAAAAATAAGGAGCGCAGCGAATTTTCGCTGCGCTCCTTTGCTTAGTTGTTGAGTAGCTGCTGCTTGTTAAATTGCAGGGTGTACAGGTCGTAGTAGCGGCCTTTCTTCGCCAGCAGCTGCTGGTGGTTGCCCTGCTCCATGATCTGACCGTGGGACAGGAGAATGATGTTGTCCGCATGCTGGATGGTGGACAGCCGATGGGCAACGATCAGCATGGTGCCGATGTTTTTCATCTTTTCCAGAGAGTCCTGGATCAGCACTTCTGTTTCCGTATCGATATTGGCAGTAGCCTCGTCCAAAATCATCACGCTGGGTTTGTGGATGATGGTACGGGCAAAGCTCAGCAGCTGTCGCTGACCGGCGGAGAAGTTGTTACCTCGCTCACGAACAGGCTCATTAAGACCCTTTTCCAGCTTGTTGATGAAGGAGTCTGCATTGACATAGCGGCAGGCTTCCATCACTTCCTCGTCGGAAACACCGTCCATCCGCAGCAGAATATTGCTGCGGATGTCGCCGGAGAACAGGAATACATCCTGAAGCATCTGACCAAAATGACGGCGCAGGGAAGAAATTTTGATCTTCTTGATATCAATACCGTCAATCAGGATCTGACCCTTTTGAATATCGTAGTTGCGGCAGATCAGACTCAGAATTGTGGTCTTGCCGGAGCCGGTGGAACCCACAAAGGCCACAGTCTGCTTGGGCAGCACATGGAAAGAAACGCCTTGCAGTACCCATTCATCGGGCTTGTAGGCAAACCAGACATCCCGAAACTCAATTTCACCCTTGATCTCATCCAGCTCGATGGCATCCTCTTCGTCCACCACTTCCGGCACCATGTCGATGATGGTGAAGATTTTTTCAGCGGAAGCAAAGGACTGTTCCAGCATATCAAACTGCTCAGCCAAAGCCTGAATGGGGTTAAAGAACCGGGAGATATACATATAGAATGCAACCACAGTTTCAGAAGTGATGACTGTGCCCAGGAATGTGGTGTTCTGGATATAGCCCTTGCAGGCAAAGTAGAACAGGAACAGGTTGGAGCTGACATAGAGCATATACACCATGGGGCGGAAGATACCGAAGACATACATTCTGTTCATCTTGGCCTTCTGCATTTTGTTGCTGCGCTCGTTAAAATCAGCGTTTTTCTGCTCTTCTCGGTTGAAGATCTGGGTGATCTTCATGCCGGACAGGTTTTCCGACAGGAAGGTGTTCAGATCTGTTCGGGTATTGGTCACCTGACGATGGACATGCCGGGAGAATTTCTGGAAAACCAGAGTGAAGATGATGAGGAAGGGCACGAAGCACAGCACCATCAGTGTCAGTGCGTAGTTGAGCACCAGCATGGCACCCAGCACACCTACGATGACCATGGAGTTTTTTACCAGGGTCACCAGAATGTTGGTAAACAGATAGCTGATGGAGTTGGGGTCGTTGCTGACTCTTGTGACCAGCTTGCCCACGGGAATGTGGTTGAGCTGCTCGTGGGAAAGCTGCTCAATGTGGGTAAAGGTGTCCAGACGGATCTGGGACAGGATCTTCTGACCGATCTTTTGCAAAATCAGCGCCTGAAAATAGGTGCAGATCATACTGACGACCAGAATAGCGGCATAAATGCCCACATACAGGAACAGGTCGTTCAGTTCAAAACCGGCATCTTTGATGACCAGTTTGATTTGGGAGATCAGCAGGGGAGAGCATACATCAAACACGATGGAGAAGATCATAATGCAGAGAATGATCAAAAACTCCTTACCGTAAGGCTTGGCATAGCTGACCAGACGGCGGATCAGTTCACCGTCTTCCATGTGACGGTCTTTGTGGTCGGTCGTTATCCGGTTTTTCAGAGCCAGGTAAGCGATGACAAAGATGATGGTAAATGCGCCGATGATGGCACCGCAGATGATCAGAGGCAGATACTCACGCATTATGCTCGCCTCCTTCCTCTTCCAGCTTTTGCAGATCGACCATCTTGCGATAGTCGGGGTTGGTTTCGTACAGGTATTGGTGGGTGCCGTAGGCAACCACCTTGCCGTCGTCCATAAACAGGATCTTATCCATCTTTTCGATGGTGGAGATCCGGTGGGCGATCAAAATGGTGGTCTTGCCCTGGCGAGTCTGGCGCAGATTGTGCAAAATGGTGGTTTCCGTCTTGGTGTCAACGGCGGAAACGCTGTCGTCCAGGATCAGAATGGGGGAGTCCTTCATCAAGGCTCTTGCAATGGAAATGCGCTGTTTCTGACCGCCGGAGACGGTGACACCACGCTCACCGAGCACGGTGCCGTAGCCCAGCTGGAATTCAGAAATGTTGGAGTGGATATCCGCCATTTCCGCAGCTTTGATCACAGAACTGTGGTTCAGCTCGTCCACACCGAAACCGATGTTGTTTTCGATGGTGTCGGAGAACAGGAAGTTATCCTGGGGCACATAGGCGCAGCCGTCCCGGACAGAGCGGATGGTGATGCTGTTGACATCGTGACCGTCGATAAACAGTGTGCCGTCGGGCACATTGTAAGTACGCAGGATCAGATCCACCAAGGTGGTCTTGCCGCAGCCGGTCTTGCCCACAAGTCCCACATTTTCACCGGCGTGGATGGTGAAAGACACATTTTCCAGGGCGTCAAATTCGCCGTCGGGGTAGCGGAAGCTGAGGTTGCGGAACTCAATATCGCCCTTGATATCCAGAAGGGGAGCAGCATCTTCTCTGTCCTTGACATCGATGGGAGCATCCAGCAGTTCACTGATACGCTTCAAAGAAGCCTTGCCACGGGAGTGCATATCGATCAGTTCCGACACAGCCATAATAGGCCACACCACAGCATTGAAGTAGCCGATAAACTCCATCAGCTGACCGGCGTTGAAGCTACCTTTGTAGACGAGATAGCCGCCGTAGCCTAAGATGACGCAGATGACACTTTCCACAAAGCTGGTGACCAGAATGCGCATCAGCACGCTGGTTTTTGTGAAATCGATGTTCGCATCCTCGTTCTCCACATTCAGCTTTTTAAAGGCCAGCAATTCTTTGGTTTCCTTGACAAATGCCTTGATAACGGCAATGCCGGAAAAGCTTTCCTGAGAAAAGTCGGACAACTGGGAGAAGCATTCCTGTCGCCGATCCCATTTCTTCGTCATCACAGAACCCACAACGGAAGCACTGGCAAACAGCAGTACCATGGGGATCATGGAAAGAATGGTCAAAAGATGATCCATTTGCCACATTTTGTAGATGGCCATGGTGCCCAAAATAATGGCATCAAAGAATTGCATGAAGCCCCAGCCGTAGCACTCCTGCACGGTGTCCAGATCGTTGGTGTACAGACTCATCAGGTCACCGACTTTGTTGACCTGGTAGTATTCCCGGCTGAGTTTTTCGGAGTGGGCAAACATTTTGCCTCTTAAATCATTTTCCATTTTGGTGGCGGCACCAAAAATGCACACACGCCAGGCAAATCTGCCAAAGACAATGGCGATGATGATCAATGCCATCGGCAGGCAGATCTCATCCAGCAAAAAGTCCATATCAAAGGCGCGTGTCACACCGTCTACTTCTACAAAGCCCTTATCCATGCCGTTTAGCACCATCTGATAGAGGTTGGGGATCAGCAGCTGTAAATAGTCCACGGCGAACAATGCCGCCAAACCTGCCAGCAACAGAAGACCGTAGCGCAGATAGTAGCGGTTGATGTGTTTACCAAATACCATACCTTTCCATTTCTCCTTCTTTTAAATATACTTTATTATACCATGGCTTCGTTTTGCCTGCAATAGTGAAAAAGAGGAAAATGTGTATATATTCCTGGAAATGTTGTATAGGTTTATGCAAACTAAATAAAAAAGAGCGGACATAACGCATGAAATAGACAAAAAGTGTTTTTGACTGGCGTTTTTCTGTGTGTCCGTGGATGACGGACGGATCTATGGAAGGAATGGAAGGGACTTGCCAAGAGACAGGAAATGAGATATAATGAGTTTATCATTTAGGAGGTGCGCCTATGAAAGAGATTTTGGCTTACACCATCGAAGAAAAAATTCTGACAAAGCTGACTTTGAGTAAACCTGCTGACCCCACCATCATCCGCACCACCGGACGGCTCATCGAGATCAAGGGGAAGCTGTATCTGGCGCTGACCCAGTTTTGCACCGACGGAAAGGCGATTCAAAAAAATCTGCCCGGAGACCAGGCAGCGCAGATGATCGCCGACATGATCCCATCGGCTTACAGTTCCATGAATATCCAGACCCCCGATGGCAACTGCGAAGTGAAGGTATCGAAAAAGGGAAAGATCACGGTTCTCGATCGCATTCGCAGGGGACAGGCTGCCCCCACAGCATTGGCGCATGATCGCCGAAAGCAGTATATTATTGCAGACAATGAGCCGGTGGACTTTCTGGTGGAACTGGGTGTGCAGGACAAGAACGGTCAGATCTTTGATAAAAAGCGTTCCAAATTCCGGCAGATCAATCGTTTTCTGGAGATCGTTGCGGATGTAGAAAGCAGCATTGTCACCGGTGATGAACTGTATATTTTGGATCTTTGCTGCGGGAAAAGCTATTTAAGCTTTGCTTTGTACTACTATTTCACCCGTATTCGTGGGCAAAAAGTGGTCATGGACTGTGTGGATTTGAAAACCGATGTGATCGAGTTTTGCGACAGCGTGGCAAAGAAGCTCAACTATACGGGGCTGCATTTTATGGCAGGGGATATCCGCAGCTTTGAGATCCGCCGTGCCCCGGATCTGACGGTTTCCCTGCATGCCTGCGATATTGCAACGGACATCGTGCTGGCCAAGGGCATCGACTCCGGATCCCGGGTGATCCTGTCTACCCCCTGCTGCCATCACGAGATGATGCATCAGCTCAAACCCCAGGGAAAGAGCACAGACTTTTTGCTGGAGCACTCCATCCTAAAGCAAAAATTTGCAGATGCTGCCACCGATGCGCTGCGCTGCAAGGTGTTACAGATCAAGGGCTACGATGTGGGAGCCATGGAGTTGATCGACCCGGAAGAGACACCGAAAAATGTGTTAATCAAGGGGATTAAGCGAAATTCTGTCAGCGAAAAGCAGAAGCAGAAGCTTATAGCGGAGTATCAGCAGATCTGTTCCATGCTGGGTGTATGTCCCTATCTTGGTGTTTGGTATAAATTACTATAATTAAGGTACGAATACTATACAAAGTGACGGCCTGCTCCCCAAAAAATGGGGGACAGGCCGTTATTTTGCTTGCAAAAATGGAAAAACTGCTGTATTTCTCGTTGACAAAAGGTGGTTTTCTTGTTACACTTACTACAACTGAAATTATGTCTTTATCCCTGCCAAACAGGGATATGCTGCACAAAGGATGGTAATAAGATATGGGATTTTTCAAGAAATTGTTTGCAAAGCCGATGGACGAGCTGTGTGCTCCTGTGGCAGGTAAGGCCGTGCCGGTGACCGAAGTGCCTGACCCCACTTTTGCAGAAGAAATGCTGGGTAAGGGTATTGCTGTTGAGCCTTCCGAGGGCAAGGTCTACGCTCCCTGCGATGCGACTGTGGATATGATGTTCACCACCGGTCATGCTGTCAGCCTGGTGGCTGATTGCGGCGCTGAGATCCTGATCCATGTGGGTCTGGAGACCGTCAGCCTGGAAGGCAAGCACTTTACCGTGCGTGCCAATAACGGCGATAAGGTGAAAAAGGGCGATCTGCTCATCGAGTTTGACTTGGATGCCATCAAGGCAGCAGGTTTCAATACCATCACCCCCATGGTGGTGTGCAACAGCGGTGACTACACCACTTTCAATGCCCATGTGAATAAGGCTGTGACCAACAATGATGTGGTCATCGAATTGGCAAAGTAAGGAGAATACCATGAAGCAAGGCAAAGGATTGCCGGTTTTTCCCGGCGTAGCCATCGGCAATGCGGTGGTTTACCGCAAATCCGAGCGTAATCTTCCTGTTTCCAGTGGCGATCCGGCTCTGGAACAGACCAAATTCGATGCTGCCCGGGAAACGGCCCGTCAGCAGCTGACTGCTCTGTACGAAAAGGCTAAGGCCGAGATCGGCGAAGAGCAGGCTGCCATCATTGAAGTGCAGATGCTGATGGTGGATGATCTGGATTACTTAGATGCGGTTTCTGCTGCCATCGCTGATGGCGCTGCCGCTGCTTTGGCAGCACTGGACTGCGGTGAGGAATTTGCCCAGGTCTTTGCGGCCATGGACGACGAGTATATGAATGCCCGTTCTGCGGACATTCGGGATATGTCCCACAGAATTTACGATATTCTCTGCGGAAACACCGGTTTCCAGCTGCAGGAAGGTTCTTTCCTGCTGGTTGCAGAGGATCTGGCTCCCAGCGAGACTATTCAGCTGCCCAGAGAGAGGATCCTGGCTTTCGTTACCCGGCAGGGTTCTTCTTCCAGCCATACCGCCATTTTGGCTCGTACATTGAATATTCCCTCTCTTGTCCAGTCGGACATTAGCCTGGATGTGGCGGAGGATTGCAAAGTCCTGGCTGTGGATGGCTTTACCGGCACCTGGTACGCCGATCCCGACGAGGAAACCATGCAGATGCTGCTGAAAAAGCAGGCAGCTGCTGCCGATGCCCGTCAGGCACTGGAAGCGTTCCGGGGCAAGGAGAGCATCACCAAATCCGGCAAGAAGGTGCTGCTGTGCGCGAACATCGGCAATCCCGAGGATGCCGAGGCCGCACTGAAGGCCGATGCTGAGGGCGTTGGCCTGATGCGCAGTGAATTCCTGTATCTGGGTCGGGACAGCCTGCCCACGGAAGAAGAACTGTTTGAAGCTTATAAGAAGGTAGCCGTGACCATGGGCGATCGTCCGGTGGTCATCCGCACTTTGGATATCGGTGCAGATAAGCAGGTGGATTACATGGGTCTGGAGCAGGAGGAAAACCCGGCTCTGGGTCTGCGTGGCCTGCGGATCTGCCTGACCAGAGAGGAGATTTTCCGTCCTCAGCTGCGTGCCATTTATCGAGCCAGCGCTTTTGGTAACCTGAGCGTCATGTTCCCCATGGTGGCATCCGTGTGGGAGCTGAAAGCTGCCAAGGCTCTGTGCTTCCGCATTCGCAAGGAATTGCAGGCGGAAGGCATCGAGACCAAGGAAGTGCCCATCGGCGTGATGGTGGAAACCCCTGCCGCCGCTGTTATGGCACATGAGCTGGCAAAGGAAGCTGCCTTCTTCAGCGTTGGCACCAACGATTTGACCCAGTATACCCTGGCTGTTGACCGTCAGAACGCCAAGCTGGACAAGTTCTACGATCCCTACCACCCGGCGCTGATGGCGCTGCTTGCCCACATTGCCAAGGCTGCCAATGACAATGGCATTTGGGCCGGTATTTGCGGCGAATTGGGCGCAGATACCAAGATGACAGAAACATTCCTGAAAATGGGATATACCGAGCTTAGTATGGCTGCCGGCCGTGTGCTGGAAGTGCGTAAGCTCGTCAGTGAAAGTGAGGTTTAACTATGAAAGAATTTACCCATGTGATCGCTGATCCTCTGGGTCTGCACGCTCGTCCCGCCGGTATGCTGGTGAAAGCCTGCGCAGGCTACGCTTCCACCGTTACCGTCACCGCTCCCACCGGCAAGGCTGATGCCAAGCGGCTGATGGCTGTGATGCGTCTGGCTGCCAAGCAGGGCATGGAACTGACCGTTTCCGTTGAAGGCGCTGATGAAGAGAAGGCAGCTGCCGAACTGAAGGCTTTTCTGGAAGCCAATCTGTAATTTTCGTCAAATAAAGCGAAAAGGGATATCCCTTTTTACTGTTTCTTTCAGAAACAGTATGCTTTTTTGAACTTCCCTTATACTCTTGACTGTTGTGGGCCAACGGCCATGAATATATTAAGGGTAGAGAATTTTAAGGAGGATATTTTTGTATGATGAAAAAACTGCAAAAGCTGGGTAGCGCTCTGATGCTGCCTGTTGCTGCGCTGCCTATCTGTGGTATCCTGATGGGTCTGGGTTACGCCTTCGCTCCCGCTGCTATGGGTGCTGCAGGTGCAACTTCCGGTTTCGCTTATTCTCTGGGTCTGTTCCTGATCAAGGCCGGTGGCGCTCTGATCGATAACATGGCCGTCCTGTTCGCTGTCGGTGTGGCTGTTGGTCTGGCAAAAGAGAACAACGGTACTGCCGGTCTGGCAGGCCTGATCTCCTGGCTGATGATGACCACTCTGGTGGGCGCTGCCGGCGCTATCATCCCCAGCCTGGCTGAGAACAAGACCTGGGTAGTGGCTTACCAGAAGATCGCCAACCCCTTCACCGGCATTCTGGCCGGTATCATCGGTGGCCTGTGCTACAACAAGTTTAAGGACACCAAGCTGCCCGACGTTCTGGCATTCTTCTCCGGCAAGCGTTCCGTCGCTATTGTGACCGGCGTTGTTTCCATCGTCGTGTCCGCTGTCCTGATGTTTGTCTGGCCCGTCATCTTCAGCGCTCTGGTCGCTGTTGGTAACGCTATCAAGGGTCTGGGCGCACTGGGCGCTGGTATCTACGCTTTCCTGAACCGCCTGCTGATCCCCTTCGGCCTGCACCACGCTCTGAACAACGTGTTCTGGTTCGATACCATCGGCCTGGGCGACCTGACTGCTTACTGGGGCGGTCTGGTTGAAGGCGGCGTCATGGGCAACGGCACTGTCATCGACTGGTCCGTTGGTATGTACATGGCTGGCTTCTTCCCCTGCATGATGTTCGGTATCCTGGGCGGCGCTCTGGCTATGATCCTGACTGCTAAGTCCAACAAGCGTAAGGCTACCATCGGTATCGTTGGTTCTGCTGCTATCTGCGCTCTGCTGTGCGGCGTCACCGAGCCCTTCGAGTTCGCTTTCATGTTCCTGGCATTCCCCCTGTATGTCGTTTACGCTCTGCTGTACGGCATCTTCACCTACATCACCGTCGCTCTGGGCTTCCGCGCTGGCTTCTGCTTCTCCGCTGGCCTGACCGACCTGATCTTCTCTGCATCTCTGCCCGCAGCTGCTAAGACCTGGCTGATCCTGCCTCTGGGCGCTGCTGCCTTCATCGTCTTCTTCCTGGTGTTCTACTTCGCCATTAAGAAGTTCGACCTGAAGACCCCCGGCCGTGAAGACGACGGTGAGGACGAGCTGAAGATCGAGCTGGCTAACGACGACTACACCGCTATGGCTGAGATCATTCTGGAAGGCCTGGGCGGCAAGGACAACATCGTGTCCATCGATCACTGCATCACTCGTCTGCGTCTGGAAGTGAAGGACCGTCTGCTGGTTGACGAGAAGAAGATCAAGTCCTCCGGCGCCTCCGGCGTTATCCGTCCCGGCAAGACCTCCGTTCAGGTCGTTATCGGCCCCAAGGTCCAGTTCGTTCACGACGAATTCAAGAAGCTGTGCAAGTAAGCACTTCTTCTCTGGCTATGGCCCACATAGTCTAACAAACAGGAAACAGCCCTCCATTCGGAGGGCTGTTTTTTTATGTGAGGAGAATTTTTGGTGCTTGGGGAAGGGTGTTATTCTTCTTTTAGAATAATGGTAAACTGGCAGCCACCCTGAGGCAGGTTCTGGGCGGTCACGGTACCACCTTCCAGGGCGAGAATGCGCTTGACCAGGGCAAGACCTAAGCCGTTGCCCTGTTCCCGGTGGGAACTGTCGGCCTGGTAGAATTTGTCGAAAATATGAGCTGCGGCCTCTTCCGGGATGCCGGGGCCGGAATCTGCCACGGTGCTGCATAACTGGCCCTTTTCTTTGCTCAGGCGAATGGTGACGCAGCCGCCTACGGGGTTGAATTTAATGGCATTGGAGATCAGATTGTCCCACACATGGTGCAATAGCATTTCGTTTCCGTAATAGGATATCTCATCCAAATCCACATCAAATTCAATGTCTTTCGGCTCCCAGGCCGCTTCCAGTGCCAAAATGGACTGGCGGATCTGCTCGTCCAGCCGGAAACGACTGCGGTTGGTGGGGATGGTCTGGTTTTCGATTTTGGACAGCAGCAAAATACTGCCGGTCAAAGAGGAAAGCCGTTTGGTGTTGAAGATGATCTTCTCCACATACTCTCGCTGCTGATCGTTGAGGGTGTCGCTGTTTTGCAGCAGGGTGGAGTAGCCCTCAATGGCGTTCAAAGGGGTCTTAAATTCGTGGGAAGCGTTGGAAACGAAGTCGGTTTGCAGAATTTCTGTGTTTCCCAGTTCCTTTGCCATCAGGTTAAAGCCGGCGTAAATGTCCTGCACCTCCGGAGCGGTGGATTTTCCGTCCAGTCGGACGGAAAAATCTCCCTTTGCCACTTGTGCCATGGCCTTGGTCAGGCGCTTGATGGGGTTGAAGAACATTCTGGAAAGCAGCCAGGTGAGCGCTGTGCTCAAAAACAGGCTGAGAAGAATCAAGGTCAGCAAACTGTGCTCATTCCAGCGACCAAAGATGCTGTCGGGAAAAATGATGCTCAGCAGATAGGTGATGCCGACGATCAGCACCATTTCCATGGCGACCATCAGGTGCATTCGCCATTGCAGACTTAAACCACGGCGCTGTTTCTTCTCTTTTTTCACAGCCGCACCACCTTGTAGCCCACGCCGCGCATGGTGACGATTTTAAAATCTGTATTATCCCGAAAACGCTCCCGCAGACGACCGATATGCACATCTACCGTGTGGCTGTCAGAGCCGGTGTCGTAGCCCCAGATCTCATCCATCAACTGTTGCCGGGTCAGGATCTTGCCCGGCAGGGAAGCCAGTTTGTACAGCAGCATAAATTCTTTCTGGGGCAGGATCAAAGTCTCTTTCGGAGTGATGACGGTCAGAGAGTCCATTTCCATCACGGTGTTGCCCATAACCAGCCGACGATTGTTGATCATCTGTGCCCGGCGCAGCAGGGCTTCCACTCGCAGCACCATTTCGTTGACATTGATGGGCTTGACCATATAATCATCCGTGCCGGACAGAAACCCTTGACGCATATCGTCAAATGCATCCCGGGCGGTGATCATCATAATGGGAATGTTACTGCCTGTACCGCGTAGCTGGCGCACCAGTTCGTAGCCATCCATAACAGGCATCATAATATCGGAAATGATCATATCATAATAGTCGGCGTCCATGGCATCCAGCGCTTCCTGACCATTGGAAACGCCGACCACAGCGTACCCTTTGGAGATCAGCACATGGGAAAACAGCTGCCGCAGCTCCCGGTCGTCCTCTGCAATCAAAATTTTCATCATCGGGGCATCCTCCCTTTCTTTGCAATTTTATTGTATCATGAATTTTCTTACTTTGCCAGAGTTAAAAACCATGATAGCACAGATTGGTCAATAGATTGTCAACTGAAAATCAATATTTGTTGATTTTTCGGATATTTTTCGGCGTTTTAGCCACATGAAAATGAAAAAATTTTGTGCTATAATACAGTCATAATCAAGGAAAGTAGGGGCTTATTATGGCTTTTCAGTGTGGAGATCGGGTGGTTTACGGTATTCATGGGGTGTGCCGTATTGTGGATATTGAGAAGAAAACAGTAGATCGGAAAATCGTGGAATACTATGTGTTGCAGCCCTGTGCGCAAGCGGATGCCACCTATTATGTGCCTGTCCATAATGAAGCAGCTGTGGCTAAAATGCGGAAACTGCTGACGGCAGAGGAACTGAATGGATTGCTGGACTCCGGGGAAATTCAGGCCGATTGCTGGATTTCGGAAGAGAATCTGCGCAAAGATCGTTATCGCAAGCTGATTGCCCGGGCGGATTGCGCTGAGCTGATCGGTATGATCCGCTCTCTGCATCTGCACAGGCAGAAGCAGCTGGCGGCAGGGAAGAAGTTCCACCTGTGCGACGAAAACTTTTTGAAGGATGCCCAGCGGCTGATTACCGGCGAAGTTTCTCAAATTTTGGGCATTGCTCCCGATCAAGTGGAGGATTATATTCGCAGTCGGGTGGAAAAATAAAGAACCATGCATATTTTTAGGCGTGTTGCGGTGGCAACACGCCTTTTTTCGCCATATTTCTGGAAAAAGAAACATATTTACAGAAAGCCACTTCTTATGGTATGATATGGACGAATAAATAGGAGAAAGGGGGGAGAGGCTTTGCGCCTGAAGTTTCAAAAAGGAGACTGGGTTGCGATCGTTATCGTTGTGCTGCTGGCAGTGGTCGTGGCACTGTTATTTCTTCCGAAATCTTCTCAATCGGCAGCCGGTGTGGAGATCTATCAAAATGGTAAACTGGTAAAGACGCTGCCTCTGTCCCAAAACGGCACTTATACGCTGGAAGGGGAATATACCAATGTGATTACGGTGGAGGATGGAAGGGTGTCCATCACATCCTCTGATTGCCCCGGGGAAGACTGCGTGCACAGCGGCTGGATATCCGCTGCGGGACGCAGCATCGTATGT
This sequence comes from uncultured Oscillospiraceae bacterium, assembly GCA_964544505.1. Taxonomy (GTDB): domain Bacteria; phylum Bacillota; class Clostridia; order Oscillospirales; family Oscillospiraceae; genus Faecousia. Next base: position 36,314 of record CAZJCA010000002.1, on the reverse strand, counting down.
TTGCCGAACACCGTTGAGGTGCGCATTGTTGGAAAGACCGGCGATGTGGACTTTGTAGTGGGGTAGTGCCATGACGAGAACGAAAAAAATGGCGCTGTGCGCCGTGTTGATCGCCCTTGCATTGGCCCTGTCTTATTTGGAGCGGTTTATTCCGCTGCAATTGGTGGTCCCACTGCCGGGCATCAAGCTGGGACTTGCCAATATTGTGACCCTCATCGCCCTGTACCTGCTGGGGACTAAGTGCGCTTTTGCAATTTTGATCCCCCGGTGCATTTTGGGCGCCGTCTTTGGTGGGGGTATTACGGGACTGCTGTTTTCCCTGACCGGCGGCGTGCTTGCCATGGGTGTGATGGCACTGTGCCGAAAAATGAGCGTGTTTTCTGTATACGGAGTCAGTATTTTGGGGGCAGCAGCCCACAATATCGGTCAGATCTTTGCATCCATGGGGGTGCTGAGCTCTGTGTATGTGGCGTCTTACTTGCCCTATCTTTTGCTGGTTGCCATCGTCACCGGCTTTGCCACCGGCACAGCCAGCGCCGGGGTGCTGGGAATTTTAGAAAAAACCAACTTTTCATCGTCTTGGAGGAAATAAAATGAAGAAAAACCTTTCGATTTTGGTATCTATGCTGCTTGTGGCGACCCTGCTTTGCGGCTGTGTGGGCACTACTGTGGTCAACTGCACCTGCTCCGACGGCGGCAGCACCTATGTCCCCAAAGCCGGAGAAGTCAAGACCGGCCTGGCGGTGCTGACAGATGTGACCTCCGCTGACGGAAAAATCACCTACACCCTGCTGATGGCAGCGGTGGCGGTGGATGATGAAGGCGTGATCACCGATTGTGTCATCGACGGCATTTCCGCCGATGTGACCATTGCCGACATTACAGCAAACTGGACGAAGGAAGTCAAGACCAAGAACGAACTGGGCGACAGCTACGGTATGGTGGCCTGGGGCGGCGCAAAGTATGAATGGAACAAGCAGGCAGAGAATTTTGCCAACTATGTCAAGGGCAAGACTGTGGCGCAGGTCAAGGGCATTGCTGTCAGCGAAAGCGGCAAGCCTGCCGACAGCGATTTGGCTGCATCTGTGACCATTGCCATCGGCGATTTTATGGAAGTGGTGGAAAAAGCCGTGACCAATGCTGCCTACCGGGGAGCAGACAGCGCAGATGCGCTCATTTTGGCGGCAACCCCTGCTCTCAGCGGCGCAGAGGCGGCGAACGAGGCCAAAGGCAATGTGCAGCTGGACATGGATATTACTGCTCTGACCCGGAAGGACGGCGTGATCACCTCCTGCACCATTGATGCAGTCCAGGCAAAGGTAGAATTTGACGGCGACGGCAAAGTGACCACCGATCTGACCGCCGGTTTTAAGACCAAGAATGAACTGGGCAAGGACTACGGTATGGTAGCCTGGGGCGGTGCAAAGTATGAATGGAACCAGCAGGCAGAGAATTTTGCCAACTATGTTAAGGGCAAAACTGCCGCAGAGGTGCATGGTATTGCGGTCGGCGAGGGTGGCAAGCCCGGTGATGTAGACCTGAGCACATCCGTGACCATTGCCATTGGTGGCTTCCAGGCACTCGTAGAGAAGGCGATGAAATGAAAAAAATTTGTATTCTGATTTTGGTGTTGTGTCTGCTGCTGGCAGGATGCGCCCGTTCCGGTCAAACAGAAAATAAGCAGTATACCGCAACTTTCTTAGAACTTTTCGACACCATGACTGCCGTCGTTGGACGCACAGACAGCCGTGGGGAATTTGACCAGATCAGCCAGCAAGTCTATGACGATTTGGCACATTATCATAAGCTTTTTGATATCTACCACGATTATGAGGGGATCAACAACCTCAAAACCATCAACGACAACGCAGGTATTGCTCCCGTAACAGTGGATGGTGCGATCATCGAATTGCTGGAAGCCTGCAAAGAATATTACGATCTGACCGGCGGCAAGGTCAATGTGGCCATGGGCAGCGTACTGAAACTCTGGCACGAAGCCAGAGAAAATGCCGGCAAAGACCCTGAAAATGCCAAGCTGCCTGAGGAAAGTGCCTTGAAAGAGGCGGCTTCCCACACCAGTCTGGATGCGGTGGTCATTGACAGGGACGCTTCCACGGTCTTCATTACAGATGGATCGGTGCAGCTGGATGTAGGTGCTGTTGCCAAAGGCTGGGCTACCCAGAAGGTGGCAGAGAATGCTCCCAAGGGGCTGCTGATCAGTGTCGGCGGCAATGTCTGCGCTACCGGCCCCAAAGCGGAGCCGGATACCCCCTGGGTGGTGGGTGTGCAAGACCCGGATGGGGGAGAGGGTTACCTGTACAAGGTGAACATTACCGGCGGCTGTGTGGTCACCAGCGGCGACTATCAGCGTTATTTTACGGTGGATGGGAAAATCTACCACCACATCATTGATCCCCAGACACTGATGCCATCGACCTATTGGCGGTCTGTGACCGTGGTCTGCGCGGACTCCGGCCTAGCTGATGCGTTGTCCACAGCACTGTTCCTGCTGCCCTTGGAGGAAGGCAGGGCACTGCTGGCAAAAACCGGAGCAGAGGCCATGTGGGTAAATGCCCAGGGAGAAAAATACTATTCCGATAACTTTAAAACCATAAAATGAGTAAGATGAGGTGAAAAAATGAGCAAACGCCTTTTTTTTGGTGGAATTCACCCCAAATACAACAAAGAAATGTCCACCACGGTGACGGACTTTCAGACCGTTACCCCCAAGGTGGTGGTCATCCCCATGGTGCAGCACATTGGTGCGCCCTGCACCCCCTTGGTGGCGGTGGGGGATAAAGTTCTCCGTGGTCAGAAGATCGGCGATGGGGAAGGCCTGTGTGTGCCTGTTCATGCAAGCGTGTCCGGCACAGTGATCGCTGTGGAACCCAGACCCCATACCAGCGGTCGGGAAGTGATGGCAGTGGTCATCGAGAACGATTTCCAGGATACGCCTGTGCCTGTCCAGAAGCGGGATGTATCCCAAATGGACAATGATACCATCCTGCACACCATCCGGGAAGCCGGAATCGTGGGTATGGGCGGTGCGGCTTTTCCCGGCAGTGTCAAGGCGGTTTCTGCCATGGGACACGCCGATACCCTGATCGCCAATGCCTGCGAATGTGAGCCTTATATCACCGCTGACGATAGCCTTTTGCGCACCAAGCCCTTGCAGGTGTTGCAGGGAATGCAGATCCTGGGAAAGGTGCTTTCTCCCGAACGGATCGTCCTGGCAGTGGAGGATAATAAAAAGCAGGCCATCGAGATCCTGAAGCCACTGCTGAAAGACTTCCCCAATATCGAGCTGGTCGTCCTGCCTACCCGTTATCCCCAAGGCTCGGAAAAACAGCTGATCCAGTCTGTGACCGGGCGGCAGGTGGCCTCCGGTCAGCTGCCGGTGAGCGTGGGCTGTGCCGTGTTCAATGTGGCAACTTTTTCCGCAATTTACCGGGCCGTGTGTTTAGGCCTGCCCATGACCCAGCGAATCGTCACCGTAACGGGCGAGGCTATCCAGAAACCTCAAAATTTCATTGTCCGTTTTGGAACGCCCTTCCATGACCTGATCGAAAAGGCTGGAGGACTGCATGATGAGACCGAGCGTGTCATCAGCGGTGGCCCCATGATGGGCTTTGCCCAGAAGGATCTGTCTGTTCCGGTGGTGAAGGCCACCAATGCGGTTTTGTGCCTGCACCGTGATGAAAACGGCGCAGCGCAAAATCCTACCTGCCTGCGCTGTGGCAAGTGCGTGGCGGTGTGTCCCATGGGCTTGCAGCCCCTGTATATGGGTCGCTATGCCAAGGCAGGCAATGTAAGAGAACTGCAGCGGCTGCATCTGCTGGACTGCATGGAATGCGGCAGCTGTGCCTTTACCTGCCCCGGGAAACTGCCTCTGGTGGAAATGTTCCGCAAAGGAAAGGGACTTGTACGGCAGTATATGGCGGAACAAAAAGCAAAGGAGGAGCGCAAATGAATTTAACAGTTGCATCTTCTCCGCATATTCGGGGAGATTTTAAGACCAGCAGACTGATGCTGGATGTGGTCATTGCCCTGCTGCCTGCGTTGGCAGTGGGCGCAGTGGTGCTTGGCGCACGCTCCCTGCTCGTTGCCCTGCTTTCTGTGGCGGCAGCTGTGGTGGGGGAGTGGATCTACGGCGTGGTAGCGAAAAAGAGAACCACTCTGGCAGACTGCTCCGCTCTGGTCACGGGTCTGCTCTTTGCCATGACCCTGCCTGCCTCCGTCCCTTACTGGGTGGCGATTTTGGGCAGTATGTTTGCGATCATCGTTACCAAAATGATGTGCGGCGGTTTGGGACAGAATGTGTTTAATCCTGCCCTTTCTGCAAGAGCGCTGATGATGCTGCTGTTCCCGGCAGCGCTGACCCGGTATGAAGCACTGGGAGTAGACGGCGTAACGGCGGCGACCCCTCTGCACCACATGGTGATGCCTGCTCTGCCGGAAGAAAGCCTTCTGGATATGTTTCTGGGCAATACTCCCGGTTCTATTGGCGAGATCTCCGCCCTGGCGCTGCTGGCAGGCGGTGTGTATCTGGTGGTGCGCAAGGTGATCTCTCCCAGAATTCCCCTGGCCTATCTGGGAACGGTGGCGGTGCTGACACTGGTGTTCCACAAGACCGATAATGCTCTGCTCTGGATGGGCTATCAGCTTCTCAGCGGCGGCCTGATGCTGGGTGCGATTTTTATGGCGACCGATTACGCCACTTCTCCTGTGACTGCCAAGGGACAGGTGATCTATGGCATTGGTTGCGGTGTGCTGACGGTGGTTTTCCGTTATTTCGGTATTTTCCCCGAGGGCGTGACCTATGCCATCCTGCTGATGAATTTGGCGGTCTGGGTCATCGACCGGGTGACACCGCCCCGTCGTTACGGACAGAAGGGAGGAAAGGCAAATGCTTAAATCAATTTTTGTGCCCCTTCTCTCCATTTTGCTGGCAGCTGCCCTTTTGCTGGGTGTCAATTGTGGCCTTTCCGGTATAAGAGAGGCCAATGAAAAGGCAGAATTGGATGCAAAACTGCTGAAGATCCTGCCCGGCAGCACCGCTTTTGAGCAGGAAGAATACACAGGCGACGATGCCAATATCCGCTGCGTCTACAAGGCGGATAAGGGCTATGTGATTTTGACCGCTACCCAGGGCTACGCCGGAACCATTACCATGCTGGTGGGCGTCAGTAATGAGGGAAAAGTCGAAGGCTTGCAAATTCAGGAAATGTCCGAAACTTATGGCCTGGGCTGGAATGCATTGACCGATGCAGATTTTCTCAAGCAGTTTTTGGACACCAAGGGGGATGCCCAGGTAGGCACCAATGTGGATGCCATCGCCGGTGCTACCGTTACTTCCAAGGCGATTATCCGCAGTGTCAATTCTGCGGTGGCCTTTGTGACCGGTGCGGATGCGGACTCCGGCGCTACTTCTTGGGGAGGCTGAGCCATGAAGAATATGAAGAATTTCCGATCTGTTTTGCTGGCAGCGGTGCTGCTGGTGGTTCTGGGAATCATGATGGTGGTAAAAGCGTTTTATCCCCAGGTGATCCTTCCGAAACTGAATATTCCCAATATTGTGCTGCTGAGTTTGGCGGCACTACTGCTGGAATGCTGGCTGTGCCCTCCGGGAGAAAACTGCTGGATCTGCACGATGGTCTTCGGCGTGCTGAGCTTTGGCTTGTTGCCTTTGGCTGCTGGCGTGGCAGACCTGCATGGCTTCTGGAAGCTGGGGCTTGTTGGCGGCGCTGTGTTTACGCTGACAGCGCTGGCAATGGACTCTGTCCGGGATCGGCTCGCTTCCGGCCCCAAAGCCAAAGGTGCACTGGTGGCTACCGCTTTGGGCGTGTATCTGGCAAGCCAGTGCTTTGCCGGCATTTTGCTGTAACAAAAAAGGATGTGTTGCCAAGGCAACACATCCTTTTTTATCCAAATCGTCTGGCATAGCCGCAGCGGCGGCAGAGCGGCTCAATGGCCTCTTTGTTGGTAAAGCCGTTGTAAATGGCCTGAGCACGGCTGCTTTGCAGGATCTCTTCCAGATCCTGTGTGAGGAGATTTCCCAGAGCAATGTCACCCTCGTGATCTAAGCAACAGGGGACAACGGTGCCGTCGCAGAGAATGCCCAGCTGGTCTCTCAGACCATAGCAGAACTGGGGAGCATCCCCTTCGGGAATGGATAGATCCGGCCAGTCGAACTTGTCGCCGTATTCCAGATAAGTTCTGTGGGCAATGCGTGTGCCCTGCCGCTCCACGATCCAGCTTTCCGGGAAAAACTGTCTCATTTTATCCAGAATTTTCCCGTTCAGTTCCTCTTTTCCTCCCTGATTCCAAAGCCGGTAGACCACCAGTTTTTTCCCGGCAGATGCGTTGCCAAAGTCAAAACAGTTGTCCAGATAGATGTCAAAGGGGATGGGGCAATCGTTGGCCTCAAAAGCGTGGAGGGAAATGTTGATTTTGTGCAGGGTGGGGGCGGAAAGCAAAATGTTCTGCACTTTGGGCAGTAATGTGCCGTTGGTGGTGATGATCACTCGGAAGCCAAACTGGTGGGCAATTCTTAAAAAGTTTTCCAATTCCGGGTGGCACAGAGGTTCTCCCATGAGATGAAAATAGATAAAATCCGTATAAGGGCGAATTTTGGGGAGCAGGGAAGAAAATTCTTCTGAGGTCATTAGCCGGGGCTGCCGTTTCGTACCGGGGCAGAAACTGCATTTTAAATTGCAGAGGTTGGATATTTCAATATAGATCTTCCGAAAACGCATAATGTTCTCCTCAAAGGTTCTGTACCATGACTATAACCCTCCGGAGCAAAAAAAGCAAGCAAATTTGTGTGAAGCCGTTGACAATTGGTTTATAATGGAAGAAAAGGGAGGACGATGCCATGGAAATCGATACTTTATTTGAAAAACAGAAAAAATTCTTCCAGTCCGGGCAGACACTGCCAATCCGCTGGCGCATGGCTATGCTGAAGAGGTTGAAAGCCTGCATCCAAGTTAGGGAAGATGATATTGCTGCTGCCCTATACGCTGATCTGGGGAAAAGCAAAGAGGAAAGCTATATGTGCGAAACGGGTATGGTGCTGTCGGAACTGTCATATCTGATCAGGCACACCCCCTCTTTTGCCGGGAAAAAACAGGTGCATACCCCCTTGGCTCAATTCTGTGCCAAAAGTTACACCTTGGCTACGCCCTATGGAAATACGCTGATCATGAGCCCCTGGAATTATCCGTTTTTGCTGACCATGGGCCCTTTGGCAGATGCCATTGCCGCCGGTAATACGGCAATTTTGAAACCCAGTGCCTACTCTCCTGCCACATCTGCTCTGATTGCGGATATGATTGCAGAGTGCTTCCCGGAGGATTATGTGGCGGTAGTTCTGGGCGGTCGGGCAGAGAATGCGCACCTTCTGGAAAAGAAATTTGATTTTGTTTTCTTTACCGGCAGTCAGGAAGTGGGCAAGGTGGTGCTTCGCCACACGGCAGAGCATTTGACCCCGGCAGTGCTGGAACTGGGAGGCAAAAGCCCGGTGATCGTGGATGAAAGTGCCAATATCCCACTGGCAGCCAAGAGAATTATTTTCGGCAAGATCATCAACTGCGGTCAGACCTGCGTTGCCCCGGACTACATCCTCTGCCACAGTGCGGTCAAAGATCAGCTGGTAGGGGAAATGAAAAAGCAGATCGCATTGCAGCTGGGCAGCCGCCCTCTGGAAAATCCAAACTACGGTCACATGGTCAGCCAGAAACATTTCCAGCGAGTCTGGAATTTGATCGACTATGAAAAGGTGGTCTGCGGCGGCGTGTGTGACCCGGAAAAACTGCAAATCGTCCCGACCATCATGGATCATGTTACCTGGGAGGATCGGGTCATGAGCCAGGAGATTTTTGGCCCGGTGCTGCCGATCATGACTTTTGAGAATTTGTATGAAGTGTATGAGGTGCTGAAAAACCGACCCAAGCCGCTGGCACTGTACCTGTTCTCCACGGACAAAAAGGCCATTGATTTTGTGACCAACCACATTCCCTATGGCGGTGGCTGCATCAATGATACCATCATCCATCTGGCTACGGAACACATGGGCTTCGGCGGCGTGGGAGAAAGTGGCATGGGTGCTTATCACGGCAAAACCGGATTTGACACCTTCAGCCATAAAAAGAGCATCGTCCACAAGAAAAACTGGATCGATCTGCCCATGCGTTATCAACCCTACAAGAAACTGCACGATAAACTGGTACACTTGTTCTTAAAATAAAAATGTTCCGCCACCTTCCTGGTGGCGGAACAACTATTTTTTGGAAAGTCAGGCACTGGGGAAGGTCAGCGTGACTTTAAACAGGTCACCGTCCAAAATCAGTTCCAGTGTACCGTGTTGCACTTCCATAAGACTTTTTGCAATATTCAGTCCCAAACCGCTGCCTTCGGTGTTTCGGGAGACATCTCCTCGAACGAACCGCTCCAGCAGTTCTTCGGCGGTCACATTCAGCTCTGTTTTGGAAATGTTTCGGATGGAAAGCTGCACCTGATCGCCTGTGCTTGCCAGATCCACATATACACGAGTGTTGGGGGCGGCGTATTTCACGGTGTTGCTTAAAAGGTTGGACAGCACGCGCCACAGAAGCCTGCCGTCTGCCAAGATAGGCAGCGGATTTTCCGGGGCACGGAAGATGGGTGTCAGTTGGGCGTTTTCCATTTTGTCTGCAAATTCGCCCAATGCCTGATTGGCGGCTTCAACGGCGTCCAGGGTGATCAGATTGACGGCGATGTTGCCGGAATTTGCCTTGCTCAGCTCCATCAGATCTTCAATCAGTTTCTTGAGCCGCAGGGACTGCCGGGAGAGCACCTCCAGATACTGTTCCGCATCTTCCTCCGTGTGGGGCTTTTCCAGCAGATCCACAAAGTTGATGATGGAGGTCAGAGGGGTTTTGATATCGTGGGATACATTGGTGATCAGTTCCGTTTTCATCCGCTCGGAGCGAAGCTGACTTTGCACAGCGGCATTGGCGGCACCGGACAGGGAATTGAGTTGTCGGGCGCAATCACGGAATGCGCCGAATAGATGCTTTTCGGGAATTTGATGATCCAGCTGGCCTTGGGCCATTTTCTTTGAGCCGATCAAAATCAGGCCGAAGCAGTAGCCCCCATAGCAGATGACTGCCAGGCTGATTACACTGCTCAGCAGGAAAATCAGCCGGAAGAAAGGTTCATCCCCCAAAAAGCCCAGAATAAAGCTAAGCATGATGGCGCTGAACATGGCAAAACCGATGATCAGCCATTGCCCAATTGCAGGCAACATGTTCAGCAGTGCTCCAATGCCCTTGAAGCAGAAACGGCAGAAGCGCCCAATGAGACTGTGATGCCACCAATAGCCACCTTTGCATTTGGACTGGGCAGCAAAGATGTAAAAGAATCCCAGTAACATCGGCACAGTAAACGCAATGCCGATCAGGTTAAACACTAAAATGTGGAAGGTGTATATGGTGTCAAACAGAGCGTAAAACAAAGTGTGAAGTCCCAGAAAAAGAAGACACACGAATATCGCATAGACATCCAGAGGTAGTTTGCTTAAACCGACTAATTCCACAACGCCGCCCCTGCCCCGACCGGCAACCCACAGCAGGTAAACCACCAGGGCAATACCCGATAGGAGGGTGATGGCAAATCCCCAGATAAATAGATACCGGTAGGGGAAGAATGTGGAGAGCATTTGGTAGTTGGTGTTGTTTAGCTTACTTTGATCCAAGGTGACTGTGGCATCCAGGGTGATTTCTGTGTAACGCACCTCGTACACGATCCGCTTACCGCTGACCAGCACTTCGTAGGTATAGATGGGGCGCTGGGTGGTGTCGGGGGCGGAAGGTGTTGTGGTGGGGTGATCCTGTGTGTCATCGGCGCCTGTGTTATCGCCGCTGCCAGCTATGTTTCCGGGTTCCTCTTTCTGCGTATCTTTTTCCACGATGGTGGGGCAGTCAAAGCGCAGAGAGTAATGGATGGTGATACCATCTTTAACGCTGTCGCCTCTGGAATAAACTTCTTCTCCGTCTTCGGAGATAGAGACCAATGAGCCGCCGTAATAATGCAGGCCATATAGATGCTCCACAAGCTCTTTGGGGCAGTTTCCAATGGTGGTTGCAGCATATTCTCTGGCTGCGTTGAGGGCCAGTTGCCGCCCATCTTCATAGCAAAGGCTTTCTGCCAGAGAGTCGGGGTATTCCTGGTAGAGGTTTGCGGAGAACAGGGAGATGGTGCCGTACCCACAGAACAGTGCAGTTAAAAGACAGAGGGAAGCCAGCATAAAAGCCAAAAGCTTAAAAAGCAAACTGTATCGTTTCATTTGCTGGCCTCCATTTTATAGCCTTGCCCCCAGACCACTTTTATGTAGCGAGGCTCGGAGGGGTTGATCTCAATTTTCTCCCGCAGGTGGCGAATGTGGACAGCCACAGCCCCTTCGCTGCCCAGGGCTTCTTCCTGCCAGACAGCTTCGTAAAGGGCCTTGGTGGAGTAGACTTTGCCGGGATTGCGGATGAGAAGATTCAGAATGCTGTATTCCGTGGGGGTCAAAGTCACGGCATTGCCGTCAACGGTAACGGACTTGGTGCGGTCGTTAAGGATAATGCCGCCCATGGAAATATTGTCGGATGCCTCCTCGGGGCGGCTGCCCAACAGGGCGTAGCGGCGAAGCTGGCTGCGTACCCGAGCCAGCAGTTCCACCGGGACGAAGGGCTTGGTGATATAATCGTCTGCGCCCACATTCAGACCCAGCACAATGTCTTCTGTTTCAGATTTTGCCGTTAAAAATAAAATGGGCACATTGGAAAACTCCCGAATATGGGAGGCGGTGGTGATGCCATCCATGCCGGGCATCATAATGTCCAAAAGGATCAGATGGATCTCGTTGTTTTTTACGATTTGGAGAGCTTCTTCACCGGAGTAGGCGGTGTGGAGATGATAGCCCTCGGGTTTTAAGTATATTTTTAACGCACTGACGATGTCTTTCTGGTCGTCGCAGATCAGCACATGATACATGGGGCATGCCTCCTTTTTGCCTATTATAGCAGATATTGGGCAAAGATGAAAGTAGTATTTACATACAAATTGGGCGACAGCAATGCTGTCGCCCATTCCGATTAAACTTCCGACTCTTCTTCCACTTTTTCCTGCCGCAGGATGCTTACCTGCTCGGCACGGTGATTTTCAGCACTGGTAACGGTGATCTCCAAATTCTGGTAGTTGAACTTATCCCCAACCTCCGGGATCTTACCCAGCTGCTCGGCGATCCAACCGGCCAGAGATACCATTTCCGACTCAACTTCAATGTCAAAGTGGTCGCCAAATTCGTCCAGATCCATGGAACAGTCTGCTTCAAAGCGGTCTTCGCTGACCTGGTTGAATTCTTCCACCACATCGTCGTGTTCGTCGTAGATGTCGCCCACCAGCTCTTCAAGAATGTCCTCCATAGTGACGATGCCGTAGGTTCCGCCGTATTCGTCCAGCACAACGGCAATATGGGACTTGTTCTTTTGCAGCTGGCGCAGCAGGGGACTGATCTTTTCATTTTTCAGCACGAAGATGGTGGGGCTGATGATATCCTTGATCTTCTTGCCGGTAATACCGTTTCCGGTGTAGAAGTCTTTCAGATGGATGACACCGACAATGTTGTCGATGCTCTCTTCATATACCAAAATACGGGAGAATTTGGTTTCGGAGAAAATGGCTGCGATCTGCTCTTTGGTGGCGGTGATGGGCACGGCCTCCAGATCTACCCGGTGGGTCAGAATGTCTTCTGCTTCCAGCTCCGTAAACTCAATGGCGTTGCGCAGCAGTTCGCCTTCGTTCTGGTCGATGCTACCGTCCTGCTCCACTTCGTCCACCAGCATCAAAAGCTCTTCCTGGCTCATTTTGGTGTCGGATTCGGTTTTGAAAATTTTTGCCACCAGTTTTTTCCAGGCGGAGAAAACAGCGGTCAGAGGGGTGAGCAGAATGATCAAAGCATTCAAAAAGGGCGCAGAGAACATGGAGAATTTCTCCGGCATATCCTTGGCAATGCTCTTGGGGGTGATCTCACCAAAAATCAGTACCACCAGGGTAATGACCACCGTAGAAACGGTAGCGCCGGTGTCGGGGTTTTGCAGCAACTCCACAAACAGCAGCGTGCCCAGAGAGGAAGCGCCGATGTTGACGATGTTGTTGCCGATCAAAATGGTGGAGATCAGCTTATCGTAATTGTCGGACAGCTTGCAGGCCAGGATCGCTTTCTTGTTGCCCTTTTCAGCCAGGGTTTTCATCCTGGTTTTATTCATGGAAGAAAAGGCTGTTTCGGTGGCGGAAAAATAGGCCGAAAACAGCAGACATATTGCAATTATAATGATATAAGCGGTCATGGAAAATGTAACTCCTTATTCTATGTTCAAAAAATCCTCAAAAAGGTGCAAAAAAACACATCCACCCTGCTTCTTAGCAGCGCAGATATGCTATACAAGAACACACGATGAAGTTACAATTGGGCGCGTCACTACTGTCGCCGTCCATTACAAAATACCTCCTGTCAAAATATATTGTGACCATTGTAGCCGAAGTGGGGGTGGAAGTCAAGGGCAGAAGTGGAAATTGTGGAAAATGGACAAAAACAGAAGGCTTTGTCGGAATTTATGCCCATTATTTTGGGGCAAATGCGGTTTGGAAAGGCTCTTCCTTCGCCTTTGCCGCCAGTATAGCACAGATTGACAAAAAAGATGGCCTGCAATTCGGCAAAAACGCTCCGTTTACAAGAAAAGCGCTGAGTGCTATAATGAGAAAAAAACAACCAAGGAGGTATCCGATGAATACATTAGAAACATTGTTTAGCCGCAAGTCGGTCAGAACCTACACTTGTCAGCAGCTGACCCCGGAAGAACTGGAAACGGTTTTAAAAGCTGCCAATGCCGCTCCGATTGCAAGGGGCATTTATGAGGCAGTGCATCTGACAGTCGTTCAAAATCCGCAGTTGCTTGCAAAAATTGATGCCAATGGTGCTGCCTTCTTTGGCAATCCCGGCCTGACTCCCTTATATCATGCCCCCACTTTGATCCTGGTGTCCAGCAAAAGACCAGCCTCCGGCATGGAGAATGTGGCCTATTCCAATGCAGCCATCGTGGTGCACAATATGAGCCTGGCAGCGGTGGAACTGGGATTGGGTCAATGCTGCATCTGGGGTGCGACCATGGCACTGTCCAAAAATGAAGAACTGGTGGAGGCACTGCATCTGCCGGAGGATTTTGTGCCCTGCTGCTCCCTGATCCTGGGCAAAACCGAAGAAAAATATGAGCAGCGACAGATCCCCATGGAGCGGATCGGCTGCGATTTCATCCGGTAAGCTATGAAAACCATCGTATATAACAAGCTTGTCCGGGACAAGATCCCCCAAATCATTGAAGACGGGGGAAATACCTGCGTGACGGAAATATTATCCCATGAAGAATATCTGCGCATGGTGGATGCAAAGCTGGACGAAGAACTGGCAGAGTATCACGCAGATGGCTCGGTGGAGGAACTGGCGGACTTGCTGGAAGTGATCTATGCGGCAGCCAAGGCCAGAGGCTACACCGTGGAAGCCTTGGAGGCCATCCGAAAGGAAAAGGCAAAAAATCGTGGCGGATTTGACCAAAAGATCCTCCTGCGGGAAGTGAGTGAAAAATAAAAAGGAAAAGCCGTCGGCGGTCAAGCTGACGGCTTATTCTGTGGGCTGTTGATCGCAAATATCGGCCAAGGTAAAGCCGATGACCTTTTCCAAGTCCTGCAAAGTCACCTCCACCTGATAGCCGATTTTACCGGCACTGAAGATAATGGTGTCCAGCTGATCGGCAGAGCGGTCAATGGCGGTGGTAAAAAATTTTTTCATGCCGATGGGGGAGCAGCCGCCGTGAATATACCCGGTCAAGGGAAGAAGATCCTTGGATTTGATCATTTCGATGCTCTTTTCCCCTACGGCTTTTGCTGCCTTTTTCAAATTCAGCTCTTTACAGACAGGGATCACAAAGACATAGTTATTTTTGGAGTGCCCCACCGTCACAAGGGTTTTAAATACCTGATCAGGGTTCTGATTTAGCACATTTGCCACCTCCTCACCGCTGATGGCATCGGTGTCGGCGTAGCAGTAATGACGGTATGGCACTTTCTTTTGCTCCAAAAGGCGCATGACATTGGTTTTTTCTTGCTTTTTCATAAAGATGTCCCCCTTGATTTCTGATTTCAGTATAGCAGAAATAGAGAGAAAAATCCATTACAAAAGATCATTAACATTGGCCTTTGAGCTGGAGTTGGAGCCGATCGGCAATCAAAGCGATAAATTCTGAATTGGTGGGCTTTCCCTTGGCGGAACTGATGGTGTAGCCAAAATAGTGTTGGAGAATGTCCAGATCTCCTCTTTGCCAGGCCAGGTCGATGGCGTGACGGATGGAACGCTCCACACGGGAAGAAGTGGTATTGTAGTGCTTGGCGATGTCGGGATAGAGAAGCTTGGTCACTGCATCCATAACATAAATATCCTTGGTGGCACGGATGATTGCATCCCGAAGGTACTGGTAGCCTTTGATATGGGCAGGAACACCGATCTCGTGGATAATGGCAGTAACGGTGGCTTCCAAATTTGGACCGGTATGGCTAGATAGCTGTCCGGCTCCCGAATATTGAGCCATTTGCTCAATGCGCTCAATGACGGTGCTGGTTTTATAGGGTTTCAGTATGAAATAATCAGCCAGATGCATAATTTCGGAATTGGTCACGCCGCTACTGACCAGGCCGGACAGAACAAGGATCTTAGGTCTGTGTTCCAGTTTGCTTAATTTCTTCAGGACTTCCAAGCCGTCCATGGAGAACAAAACCAGATCCATGACAACGATGTCACAGCGCAACTGCCTGCAAAGACGAACCAGTTCCTCGCCGTCGGCGGTTTCACCCACAGCCTTCAAATTGCGTTTGAGGTTGATGGCACTGACTAATTCGTGCCGGGCAGAGTCATCTACATCTGCGATGATGACCTTACTTCTTTCCATATATTGGATCCTCCTAATTTAAAATATATATCTTGGCGCAAAGAAGTTGGTAATATTGCTACAAAATATAACAAGTTTTGGACTTGTAATTGATTGAATGTCATGATATAATGTGATCATAGTTACAACTAAACTGACAGAAAGGGACGATCATATGCCAGCCAGAGGAAAACAGGCCAGCGGCTTGCTGACACAACAGAAAATGTTGCGATCTGCGGCAATGCAGTTTTTGGAAAAAGGGTACGAAGGTGCCACCACGGCGGAAATCGCTCGGGGCGCAGGGATGACAGCCAGCTCGTTTTTCAGAGCCTATCCCAGCAAGGAAGCCCTGCTTTTGGAATTTGTGAAATGGATATTTAAAGGGCAGTATGATCTGGCACAGAAAATCAGCGGCAGTGATGATCCAATGCTGATTTGCGCAGTAGAAGGTGGCTTGGAATTATATACGGCAGAGCTGACCGAGCAGCTGCGGGAACTGTATGTAACGGCATATTCCCTGCCCTCCACCAGCTTGTACATATACCGTGTGATGTCTGAGCGGCTGTTTCAGGTGTTCAGCCAGTTTATGCCGGAGGCGAAGGCGAAGGATTTCTATGAAATGGAAATTGCATCAGCCGGCATGATTCGAGGCTATATGGCAGTTCCCTGTGATATGTATTTTACCATTGAGGATAAAGTCGTCCGTTTCCTGGATTGCGCACTGAAGCTTTATAGCGTGGAGCAGAAACGGAGAGATGAGATTATTGCTACTACTATGAGCATGGATATTCATGGTACTGCTGAGGATATTGTCGCTTCCACTATTAAAAAAATAGAGGAAGGACTGCCCATCACCGGTCAGCTGATCTATGAAACAATTTGAGATAAAAGCAGAACGGTGCTCCCGTTCTGCTTTTGCTTTTACTTGCGTGGGCAGAGAAGGAAATATCAAGGACTTGTAGAAATGGTGTTTTTCCAAATGGAAATCAAATGTGTTTGTATGTGTGTTTATAAATGTGATTGATGTTGTGATTACGGTCACATAATAACACACAGATCGGAATTATGCAAGAGAAAACACAAAATGAAAAGAATTTTGGGAAATTCAACAGAATATAGTTTACGAAAAAAGTCGAACCAAAGGGGATGGTAAGCAAATAGCACAAAAAATAGTAAGGTATAAGAGGAAGAGTCGAAAGAAGACGAACTGTCCCATTGCCGAAATGTGAAATTTTTATTATCTTTTTTCTTACTTACTTGACTTTTGGGAAGAATGGAGTATAGTTAGGGTAAATAAATTAGCACTCTCGGACTGAGAGTGCTAAAATGGAAAGGAAGGATGGCTATGACATTCAATAACTATACCCAGAAGTCTCTGGAAGCTGTCCAGAGCGCACAGAATATCGCTGTGCAACATTCCAATCAACAGCTGGAGCAGATCCATATTTTACTAGCTTTGGTGCAACAGGAGGGGGGATTGATCCCTCAGCTGCTGCGGAAAATGGGCGTGACCGTAGAGAGCCTGGAAGCCGCTGCTAAGGCAGAACTGGGCAAGCTCCCCGGTGTTACCGGTAGCCGGGAGGCGGATCGTTTTTATATTAGCGCCGATGTGGATGCGACTTTTAACGCCGCCGAAGACCAAGCCAAGGCCATGAAGGATGAATTTGTATCCGTGGAGCATCTGTTCCTGGCACTGGTGGAAACCGCCAAGGGCAGGCTAAAGTCCCTCTTTGAAACTTACCGCATTACAAAAGAACAGGCGCTGCAAGCCCTGCAAAGTGTCCGTGGCAATCAGAGAGTGACCACCGATAATCCGGAAGGCACTTACGATGCCCTTGAAAAATATGGCACAGATCTTGTCAAGCGTGCCAGAGAGCAGAAGCAGGATCCGGTCATCGGACGGGACGAAGAAATTCGGAATGTGATCCGCATTCTGTCCCGAAAGACGAAGAATAACCCTGTCCTTATTGGCGAACCCGGCGTTGGTAAGACTGCCATTGCCGAGGGCCTTGCCCAGCGGATCGTGAAGAAAGATGTGCCCAAGACCTTGCAGGATAAGACGATTTTTTCTTTGGATATGGGCGCTCTGATCGCCGGTGCAAAGTATCGGGGAGAATTTGAAGAGCGATTGAAGGCTGTCTTGAACGAGGTCAAGCAGTCTGAGGGCCGGATCATTTTGTTTATTGATGAACTGCACACCATCGTCGGCGCAGGTAAGACCGAGGGCAGCATGGATGCAGGCAACCTTTTAAAGCCCATGCTGGCTCGTGGCGAGCTGCACTGCATTGGTGCCACCACCTTGGACGAGTATCGCCAGTATATTGAAAAAGACCCTGCGTTGGAGCGGCGTTTTCAGCCGGTGCAGGTGGATGAGCCGACGGTGGAGGAAACCATTTCCATCCTCCGTGGTCTGAAAGAGCGGTATGAGGTGTTTCACGGCGTGAAAATCGCCGACGCTGCCATCATTGCCGCAGCGACCCTTTCCAACCGCTATATCACCGACCGCTTCCTGCCGGATAAGGCTATCGATTTGGTGGATGAAGCCTGCGCTCAAATCAGAACGGAAATGGATTCCAGCCCTGCCCAGTTGGATGCTGTGTCCCGGAAGATCATCCAGATGGAAATTGAGGCGGCAGCTTTGAAAAAGGAAGAGGATGATCTTTCCAAGGCTCGGCTGACGGAACTGCAAAAAGAATTGGCAGAGGAACGGGACAAGTACAATGCCATGAAAGCCCAGTGGGAGAATGAAAAGAATGCCATCTCCCGGGTGCAGCAGCTGCGAGAGCAGATCGAAGATCTGAAGCGGCAGATTGAAAATGCCCAGCAGTCTTACGATTTGGAAAAGGCGGCACAATTGCAGTACGGTCAGCTTCCCAAGATGGAGAAAGCTTTACAGGAAGAGGAGTACCGTGCCCAGGCTACCAAGGAAAGTGTCATGCTCCGTGACCGGGTGACGGAGGAAGAAATTGCCCGGATCGTGGAGCGGTGGACAGGCATTCCTGTATCCCGACTGGTGCAGAGCGAGCGGGAGAAGCTGCTGCATCTGGATGAAACATTACACCAGAGAGTCATCGGTCAGGACGAAGCGGTACAGGCGGTGGCAGAGGCCATTCAGCGCAGCCGGGCCGGTATTCAGGATCCCAACCGTCCCATTGGCTCGTTCCTGTTCCTCGGCCCCACAGGTGTGGGTAAGACGGAGCTTGCTAAGGCTTTGGCGCAAACACTCTTTGACGACGAGCAGAACATGGTGCGGATCGATATGTCGGAGTATATGGAGAAGTATTCTGTGTCTCGGCTCATTGGTGCGCCTCCCGGATATGTGGGCTATGACGAGGGTGGTCAGCTGACGGAAGCCGTTCGTCGGAAACCCTACTGCGTGGTGCTGTTTGACGAGGTGGAAAAGGCACACCCGGATGTGTTCAATGTGCTGCTGCAAGTGCTGGACGACGGACGGATCACCGACTCTCAGGGCAGGACGGTGGATTTTAAGAATACCATCATCATTCTGACCTCCAATTTGGGCTCGGAGTATTTGCTTGGCGGCATCAATGCGGATGGCACCATCGACGAGAAGGCGAAGGAACAGGTCAACGGACTGCTGCGCCGTTCCTTTAGACCGGAGTTTTTGAATCGTCTGGATGAGATCGTATTCTACAAGCCGTTGACCAGGGAAAATGTGACGGGTATTATCGACCTGCTGGTGGAGAAACTCAATGGACGGCTGGCACAGCATCAGATCCGTGTGGTGCTGACAGAAAAAGCAAAATCTGCCATCGTGGATGCCGCCTACGACCCGGAGTTTGGCGCAAGACCCCTGCGCCGCTACTTGCAGCATACGGTGGAAACAATGCTTAGCCGCAAACTGCTCCGTGGAGATATTTTGCCCGGTCAGACCGTGACCGTAGATGAAGAAAATGGGGAACTGATCATCCGGTAAAGAAGGACCGCCGATGCTTTTTGAAGGCATCGGCGGTTTGCTTATTTCAGTTTCAGGCCGTCATGGAAAGCCTGCCCCACCTGTTCACCCAGCACCAGATAGGCGTGGTTAAAAGAATCATAGGTGATTGGGCGCAGCTTGGAAACATCCACCTTGCCGTTGCTGCCGAGAATCGACTCATCGGCACTGACATTGACGATCTGACCCACCAGACGGCAGGATTCGGCATCATAGGAGATGAGTTTGCACTCCAAAGCCATGGGCAGTTCGTCGATGAGGGGTGCATCCACAAACTCGGAGGGAGTTGCGTGGAATCCGGCTTTGGCAAACTTATCCGGTTCCTGATTGCCGGATACCAGACCCACATAGTCGCAGGCAACCAGGTGGTCGGCGGTGGCCATGGACACGGTGAAGGCCTTTCTTGCCAGAATATTTTCGGTGGTTTTATGGTCGGCACTGACGCAAATGGAAATTTCCGTTTCTTCGCTGATGCCGCCCCAGGCGGCATTCATGGCGTTGGGCTTGCCATCAACGCCGTAAGTGCCGATGATGTAGACCGGCATGGGATAGCAGGCTGCTTTTGCTCCAAAATTTTTACGCATGATTGATCCTCCAAAAGAAAATTTAATGACAGCCGGTGCAGCTGGAACAGTCACCGCAGCAGCCGCCTTTTTTGCGGCGCTTGCGGATGCTGAGGATGGCGGCCACAACGGCACAGACGATGCCGGCAATTAGCAGGTAATCGGAAAGACTCATAGAATCCCTCCCAGAATCAGGCGTACCAGCAGTGTGACCAGCCAGGCAATGGCGCATTGCCACAGTGCTACGCCTACGGCCCATTTGCTGCCCAACTCCCGACGAACGGCGGCAATAGCAGCCACGCAGGGGGTGTAGAGAAGACTAAAGGTCAGCATACTGGCGGCGGTCAGAGGGGTAATGACTGTGTTGATGGATGTGCCAAAGAGCACTTCCATGGTGGCGACCACGCTTTCTTTTGCCATGAAACCGCTGATCAGGGATGTACAGATCCGCCAGTCGCCCAATCCAATGGGCTTGAAAAGCGGCACAAGAAGCCCTGCCAGTGCAGCCAAGATGCTGTCCTGAGAATTTTCCACCATGTTCAGCTTCAAATCAAAGCTTTGCAGGAACCAGATGGCGATGGATGCGATCAAAATCACGGAGAAGGCACGCTGCAAGAAGTCCTTGGCCTTTTCCCACAGCAGTTGGGACACATTTTTAGCTCCGGGCAGGCGATAGTTGGGCAGCTCCATGACAAAGGGAACGGCTTCGCCTTTGAAGGCCGTGCCTTTGAGCAAAAAGGCCATGGCAATGCCCACCGCAATACCCAGAAAATACAGCCCTGTCATGATCAGTCCCTGATACTGGGGGAAGAAACCGGCGACGAAGAAGCCGTAGATCGGCAACTTTGCCGAGCAGCTCATAAAGGGGGTCAGCAGAATGGTCATTTTTCGGTCACGCTCACTGGGCAGTGTCCGGGTGGACATGACTGCCGGGACGGTGCAGCCGAAGCCGATGAGCATGGGCACGATGCTGCGTCCCGAAAGACCCATTCGCCGCAGCAGTTTATCCATAAAGAAGGCAACACGGGCAATATAGCCGCTGTCTTCCAGCATGGACAGGAAGAAGAACATGATGACGATAATGGGCATGAAACTGAGCACACTGCCCACACCTGCAAAGATACCGTCGATGATCAGACCGTGAATGGATGCATTGACATTGGCAGCGGTCAGGGCACTGTCCACAATTTCGGAAAGATAGCTGATGCCTGCTTCCAGAAGCCCTTGGAAAAATGCGCCGATGACCTCAAATGTCAGGTAGAACACCAGCAGCATAATGCCGATGAAGCAGGGAATGGCGGTATATTTTCCCGTGAGGATCCGGTCGATTTTCTGACTGCGCAGCCGCTCCTTGCTTTCGTGGGGGTGGGTGACGGTCTGGGCACAGAGCCTTTGGATAAAGGCAAAACGCATATCTGCTATGGCAGCGGAACGATCCAGTTTGCGTTCGGTTTCCATTTGCAGGACAATGTGCTCCAGCATTTCACTTTCGTTTTTGTCCAGCTTCAGCTGCTGTAAAATAAGACTGTCGCCTTCGATGGCTTTGGCAGAGGCAAACCGCAGGGGGAGATCTGCTCGCTCGGCGTGATCTTCGATCAGGTGATCCACGGCATGCAGGCAGCGGTGGACAGCACCGCCAAAGTCGTTTTTGTCGCAGAAATCCTGCTTTTTCGGCTTTTCCTGATATTTTGCCACATGGATGGCGTGCTTGATCAGCTCGTCCACGCCGGAGTTTTTCGCCGCGGAAATGGGCACCACAGGCACGCCCAGCAGGGCTTCCATGCCGTTGATGTCGATGGAGCCGCCGTTGCCGGTAACTTCGTCCATCATGTTCAGCGCCACCACCATAGGCACATCCATTTCCAGAAGCTGCATGGTCAGATACAGGTTGCGCTCGATATTGGTGGCATCCAGAATGTTGATGATGGCCTTGGGCTTGTCCAGCAGGATGTGGTTTCGGGATACGATCTCCTCACTGGAATAGGGAGACATGGAGTAAATGCCCGGCAGATCCACCACGGAGGTGTTGGCATAGCCCCGGATGGGGCCGTCCTTCCGGTCAACGGTAACACCGGGGAAGTTGCCCACATGCTGATTAGAGCCGGTCAGCCGGTTGAAAAGAGTGGTTTTGCCACAGTTTTGGTTGCCCACCAGGGCGAAGGTCAGCTCCGTGCCTTCGGGCAGGGGATCGCCGTCGCCTTTTTCGTGGTATTTGCCACCCTCGCCCAGACCGGGATGCTGGAATTTGCTGAAATTGATGGGGCTGGTGTAATTTTTGCTCCGCTTGGAGATGGGTTCAATATCGATTTTTGCAGCATCGTCCAGCCGCAGGGTCAGTTCGTAGCCGTGGATCTGCAATTCCATGGGATCGCCCATGGGTGCCAGCTTTACCACAGTGACTTCCGCTCCCGGAATCACACCCATGTCCAGAAAGTGCTGCCGCAGGCTGCCCTGACCGCCAACAGCGGTGACCACGGCGGAAGAGCCTACTTGTAATTCTTTCAGGGTCATAAAGTTCCCCCTTTCTATTTCTGGGGCTATTATAATACTTTCTGTACCGCTGTACAAGATGGGAGAAAAGAAAAAATGAAAAAATGCGGTCAAACTGCCGTCGCCGGGAAAAACAGAGGCGATGTGGGGGCGGTTTTCCGAAAGAAAAAACGGTTTTACCAATAACCGATGAAGCTGGGGGAAGATGGTAAAAAACGGAAAACGGAAACTTTTTGGGGTATAAGTGCAAGAAAATCGTCGCATACAGATGAAAAATGGTCTGTTTATCTGGGTGTTTTAAAAATATGAACAAAATGTAAAATTTCTGTAAACTCGGGGGGGGGGGTATTGATTTTTGTCACAATATAGTGTATCTTGATTGAAACTAACTTGTTGCTTTTGCACGAAGTTAGACAAAAAGATAATTCGGAGGATAGAAACAGATATGAAAATGAAAAGATTTGTCGCTGCGGCTGCGGCACTGCTGATCATGGTATCGATGATCGGCTCCGGTTTCTCTTATTGGTACTTTAGTAACAACACAGTTAGTTCCAGCTCTGTGGCAGGCACCAAGGAGGTTACGCAGTTGATCAAGGTTGGCACGATTACTGCTGCTGACACTTTTGCACTAAAATTTGACCAGGCGAATCGTCCGTCCGGCTCTACACTGACGAAGTATACTGTCGATGGCATCAAAGCTGTCTTTGCGGAAAGCGCCAATACAGTTGCCACATATACATCTCCTACGGACGAAAAGATTGTTGACAAGGTTGGTAGTCAGGTTACATATGATTTTATTGTTACCATGTCCATCTCTGCGAGTTTGGCTGAATACTTCAATGCTTCTATGAAGACTGGTGTGGATGGATGGGATGTTAAAAAGGCCGATTCTGCAGTTGATGGAAAAATAACCATCACCTTTACGGGTAATGAGAAGAACTCCTTTGATTGGAAGAATGTTGAATTTTCCTATGTGAGTGGCAAAGAACCTACAAATGAGAGTGATTACAATACTTTTAAGGGAATTGTAAACAATACTAGTAACACCATTTCTGTGGTCTATACTGTCACCCTGCGTGATGCTACCTAATCCCTAACTTAAGTTCCAAGACATAATATTGTCAGAGTGAAAATGCTGAGCAAGGACGGATACAATGAATAGTGTTACAATGATGGCCAATGTTGTCGGAGTTATTGTAGTGATATTTGTTGCTACGGCATTTATCACTCTGGCAATATTTTATTTAAAGGCCCAGAAAAAGCTGATCACCCACGGCTTGGAGGATGATGCGATCCGCGCCGATGTTCGGGCGATGCTGGAAAAATCCAAAGAAGAATATAGCACCTTCCCCCAGGCACAGGACTATTTTGCCAGGAAAAAGAAGCGTGAGACTGTCCTGCAAAGAGTGATGTGGGGCGTGTGCATTGCTTTCTGCCTGGCAGTGGTGGTGTTTCTGATCTTCTCCGGCGCAGTCGGAGAAAATCGGCACATCTGGCTGGGGGACAGGGCGGTGCTGACCATTCAGACCGGCTCCATGGCTTCGGTGAACCCCGGCAACACCTATTTGACAGAGAGTGACCAGCGCATTGAGCAGTATTCCCTGATCACCATTTCCAAAAAACAGGAATACATTGATAAAATCCAGGTGGGCGATATTGTGGCTTTCTCCATGGAATCGGAAGGAGAGCAGATCACGGTGATCCACCGGCTGATCGAAATCGGTGAAAATGCATCCGGTGCACCTGTCTACACATTTCGTGGTGATGCCAACCCCAGCTCCATGGCCGGCGAGTTCCAGATCGGCAAGGAGCGGATCGTGGGTGTATTCGCTACGGCTGATTTCCAGGGTACGAAAAATGTTGCACTGGGACACTTTATTTCCTACATTCGTTCTTCCGTGGGTGTATCTACAACCGTGATGGCTTTGGGCGTTTTGATCCTGTATATGCTGCTGAACGATGGCGTGGAGAAGCTGTATCTGGAGCGGTTTGACCGCTTCCAGTGGGAGATCCTGGAGCAGACACTTCCGGCGCAGGAGGAGATCATTGCGCAGGAAGCGACCACAGAAGCGCCTGTCCAGCAGATCCCAACGGAACAAGCGCCGGAGGAGCAGACCCCAGAGGAGCAGACCCCAGAGGAGCAGACCCCGGAGAATACTGGGGAAGAAGGTGCTCCTGCAGAGGAGAGCGGCCTATGATCAGACGAAAAGGACTGGGGCTGTTGATCATTTTCCTACTGTTGGCAGTTTTGGCTGTGGGCGTCGGTTTTTCCCTGTTCTATTTTGGAAACAATACGACTTCCGCTGTGCAGCCCTCGGTTTCCGTGTCCGTGGATGATCTGCAGATCGGCAAGGTGAGCATCGACGGTGCGGAGCAAACCTATCAGCTGTTTCTGGATATCGACAAACTGTATCTTATCAGCAGTGCAAACCCCACCAAGGAGGCGGAATTCCTCTTGAACTTGTCCGAGTACGAAGGCTATCGGGTGTCGCTGGTGTGCGATGTGGTGCTGTCAGATACGGACGCCCGGGGAATCGGCTCTGTGGATTATCAAGTGACCGATGAAGAACGAATGGAGCACCACGACATTTCCAATTCCATTCTGGATTATTTTGAACCTGCATCCATTGGCAATGCCGTTTTCCAGGTGACACAAAAGACGGAGAACAAAATATCCTACCGTTGTGTGCTCATCGAAAATGTGACAAACGAAAGCAACATGAATGTGAAAGTGGGATTCCAGTATAAGACGGATCAGGGCTTGGATATGTCCCCCAACAGTCAGTGTACCACCAAGCAGGGATTTGTGACAGTCATGCACTATATGAAAAAGGCAATGGAAAACAGTGCTGTCAGCGTTACATTCCGGCTGATCCTGGCGGAGGAGGGAGGAACAACATGAAGAAAACTTTTGCTGTCATCATGCTGATCGCCCTGCTGTGTGCTCCGGTATTCGTGGGCGCAGGATATGGCATTTTTATCTTTGCGGCGGATGCGGCGGCGAATATTTCTGCCAGTATTTCCAATTCTAACGCCATGTTCGGCGAGGTCTCCAGCGACTATTACCAGGTTTATTTCTTTGCTTCGCCCTATTATGCCACGGGAGCGGAGATCGGTGAAAACAGCGCTACCATTACCGATCCGCTGGAGATTGCGAACCATGCGAATAATCCCTATAATGTGGAAACGGAATTGTGCTACCGGGGAGGACAGAGCGTTGCTGAAGCAAAGAGTAATTTCCAAGTGGATGGAGGATACTACTACATTACTTACAAAAGCAAGGACGAGAATAATAAACTGAGCTTCTTTCAGCAGCGAGATTACACAGGCTATATCCGTGCCAAAACGACAAAAGTAGACGGCAAAGAAGTTACCATTGAAAAGACCAGCACCTATGTCAGCTTCACAGTGCAGGGCAATATCGATGCGGATTTGCTGGATGCCATTGTGGCTCAAAGTGAGTATAAGGATCCCTGGGGCTTTGGCCCGGAGTTCGTCGGCTGGACTGCGGATAAAGCGACAACAAATACTAGAACTGTATACTCAGGCGGCAGATACTCTACGAATGGTAATACCTGCGACGAGGACGGAAAAGTGATTGCAACAGGGGTTCCGGCTTACGGCAATTATGGCGCATCCGGTGTTATAGAGCAGGTTTCTTCCACAACATCCTTGCAGAACCTGGACCAGAGAACGAACGCTGACGGCAGCTCCTATGACGGCTCCGGTGTGGGAGACCGGGTGATTTATTTGTACCCGGTTTTTGCTGCCAAAAACAATAATAAAATTGACTGGCAGTCGATTATTAAATTTAGAGTCAATCCCGGTGCGAATCCTCAGGACAAACAGTCCGACGAGGTCGACTATGAAAAAAATCGCTATACGGTCTGCTTGTTCCGCAAAGAAAATAAACTGGTGAAAGGCGACAATGAAACGCCCCTTTACTATACCGCCAACTATTTTACCAACGACTTTTATTATTCTCCCGAGCGAGACATCCGGCTTGATCATAACGACTGGGGATCGGATTGGATTACGCTGATAACAACGGATCAAATAAAGAAGCTGGAGTTGGAAGAGGGCTATTACAATGTCAGTTTGACTTTCTATTATACCAATGCTTCCGGCACAGAAAGCACCGACCCGGCATTAGAAAGTCAATATAATTACTATGCCAATGATCCAAAGTTTGTAAAAGTATTTGCACCGACAGATGAAGTAGGTGCACTCAAGACAGTAAAGGCATGGAAGGTATACAACCACTTGGATGCATTCTTTGTGATCGGTTTTCAGAAGGTGGACGACTTCCGCATGGTTTACCAACAGGAAGACGCTACCTACCAGTACGATTCCAATGATTATAAGCAGGTCTATACCGCCACTGACACAAACCAAGAGCGCTACTACTATGTGGACGATGTATACTTAAACGAGGGTGAAGATTTTGCATTCCTGACCCAAAACTCCACGGGCATTGAGGTCGTTCCAATGACCGCAAATGCCAGATATTGCAAGGCTTGCAACTGCTGTTCGCCCGGCAATACGGCGTGTAGCGCATGTGCAAGCTGCGAAGCTTGTGGAGAAGACTGCCTGGGACTGTATCAGTTCAACGGACAGGAATATTGGCTGCCGGGTACGATTTACGGAGAGAAAGGAAGACTGAGCAATATCACTATTCCTCCAAGAGCAAACATGAGCATGACCTGTCATGTGTCCGGCTATTACAGCTTTGTGTTCAAGGTGACCTATGAAAAAGGTAAGCCTGTGCAGATACAAGTGGCTTATCAGAAAAAAGAGGACAAATATCGAATCATCGTCCTCAGTGCAAAGCCCGAGGGAGATTTCTTCATGGGCAGAGACGGCGATAAATACAAGGGTGTTTATATGCCTGCATGGGAGACGGACGGAACGATCAATTTTAGTGGGCCGTTCAATGTTTATAAACAGGATACTGTGGGCATCGTTGCTGTTTACACGGGAGATGTTCATTCCATCGTCAGCGCAGACCGTAGCTTCGATGTTTACCAGTGGACAACTGAAGGAACGGAAGTTAAAAGACAGGTAACGAGCATCAGCGATTTCTTCGATTCAGCACTGATGCAGGAAAAGAAGCTGATCGACAGTGCCACTGGGCTTGAAATCACAGCGGAGCTGTTTAAAAACAATAGCTTCCAGCTAAACCGCAACTATGTGCTCTACATCCAATAGGAAGAATATGCCGTCAGAATCTTCTGGCGGCATATTTTTGTGGGGAAGCAGGCACGAAATCTATCTGGAATTTGTTGACGAAAACAGTTTTTTGCAATATAATATATTCTATAACCCCCAAAAGAGAGGAATTTTGCAGAGAAAATCTTAGAAATTGGTGGTGGAATGAATGATGGATCCATTCTTGGCACGGACGATGGTGGAATCCCTGCGTAACGGTATCAACCCGGTGACGGGGCAGGTGCTGAGCAGTAACGACAGCTGTTCTAACGAGGAAGTGCAGGCGGCGTTGCAGGTGGTGCTGGAGCATTGCACCATTGCGTCGGTGGAGCAGTATATTCTTCAGGAACAGGAGGACAAGCAGTCTGCCCGGAAAAATCGTGCGGCGAAGAATGCCCAGCGGTACCCCCGAGGCGGTGAAGTGTGGTCTGCCAAGGAGGAGCAGGAGCTTCTGACCATGCTGCGGCGAGGGAAGAACATCTACCAGATCGCCAATGTCCTCAAGCGCACCCCCAGAGCCATTTCCGAGCGGATGAAGAATTTGCAGTGCGTCCCAACCCGGCAGAATAAAAAGACTGACAATCAAGAATGAAAATCGACACAGGATCGGAAATGGCTTTCTGATCCTGTGTTTTCTTTTTTTGAGGGCGGAATTTCTGCCACTGAGGGGCTGTTTTTGACCACTGGGTGAAAATCTTATGACAAGAAGAAAAAAGCAGTGTATAATAAGGCCAGTTCTTAAGAACGAGATCGGAAAGGGGCTGATGATATGAAAATCAAACTGGAATCGGCAGTGTTGGACGAAACGGAAGTCATCATCCGAGGTGATGTGGCAAGTCAGGAAGTGGCATCGCTTCTACAAATGCTGGGAAAGCGGAACACGGGCAAGATTCTTTTGTACAAGCAGGAGGAGCAGTGTATCCTAAACGCAGATGAAATTGTATTCCTGGAGGTGCAGGACAGCCGAGTGTACGCCTATACGAAGCTGGATACATACGAAACCAAGCAAAAACTCTACGAAGTGAAGGAGCAGCTGCCCAGTCGCAGTTTTGTGCAGATCAATAAGAGCGTTATTGTGAACATCAACTGTGTCAAGTCCATCCAAGCGGAGTTCAGCGGAAACTATCGGCTGAAACTGAAAAACCGCAAGGAGGTTCTGACCATTTCCCGGAAGTATTTTAAGGAATTTAAGGATCGTATTTAGGAGGAACGGATATGAAAAAGAATTATTTGTTCAATGCAATTGTGGGGATGGGCTTTGGCTTTCCGATCACATTACTGTGCATGGTGTTGATCGGGGGCTATAACGAAGTGTTGAGAGAATTCATCGTTTGGATGGTGGCATCGGCCTTGTACGGTGTGCTGTCCGGCGTGATTTATAACTGGAAAAATGACCTGCCCTTGTGGGGGGCGGTGGGACTTCACGCTGTGGGGTGCCTGACAATCACGATGGCGGCGGCTATGATCTGCGGTTATGTCAAAAGCGTTACAGATGTGTTGCCGGTGCTGATTCCTGCGGTGATCGTCTATCTGGTGGTTTATGCCATTTGCGTGCTGATGATGAAGCGCAGTGAAAAGCAGGTCAATAAGGCACTGGAAGAAAAGTAAATAATATCCCGGAATTGGTGGGGCTTACGCTTCCAATTCCGGGATTTGCTATGGTCATAGGCTTGACTTTTCTTGCAAACAAAATCGCAATGTGCTACAATGAAGAAAATGCTGGAGGTGGGGAAGATGACCGCAGAAATGTTTGGAAAAATCGAAGGATATATGCTTTCCTGCATGGGAGACAGTGCCCATGACAAGGAACATATCTACCGGGTGCTGTACAATGCGTTGGAAATTGCCAGGGGGGAAGATGCGGTGGACTACGATGTGCTGATCGCCGCCTGCCTGCTCCACGACATCGGACGGCAGGAGCAGTTCCGGGATCCTTCCCTGTGCCATGCCCAAGTGGGAGCGGAAAAGGCAAGGAAATTTCTGGCGGAACAGGGATTTTCGGTGGAATTTGGGGAAAAGGTGTATCACTGCATCCAGACCCACCGTTTCCGTAAGGCTAACCAGCCCCAGACCATCGAGGCGAAGATCCTGTTCGATGCGGACAAGTTGGATGTGACCGGCGCCATCGGCATTGCCCGGTCGCTGATGTACAAAGCAGATGTGGCAGAGCCGCTCTACACCAGAAGACCGGACGGCTCTATCAGCGATGGCACGGAGGACGAGAGCCCCTCTTTCTTCCGGGAGTACAAATTCAAATTGGAAAAGCTCTATGACAGGTTCTACACGGAAAAGGGCAAAGCCCTTGCCAGTGGGCGGCAGGAAATCGCCAAAGCCTTTTACGAGAGCCTGTATCGGGAAGTCAATGAAGGCTATACCGAAGGTAGCCAGCTGCTCAGTGGGCTGATCAATACGCCAGTATAAAAAATGGCTTTAATGAGAGTGCAGAGTATATAATTACTTTTTTCGTTGAGTAATCGAAGAAAATATGATATAATGACAGGCAGAATAGGAAAGTGCCAAATCATTCTTTCACGGAAAGGACGGCAAGTATGAAAACTTACACAATTATTGGTGGTGTCAATGGCGTTGGTAAGTCCAGCTTTACGGGCGTTCTGAAAGAGCGCAGCACGGACTTGGGAACAATTATTGATGTTGATAAAATCACCGCCGAGTTGGGCGGAAACCCACTGGACGGTGGCAAAGCTGCTCTGCGAAGGATCAGTGAATGTATCGAAAAGGGTGTGTCCTTTACGCAGGAAACCACGCTGTCCGGCCGCAAAACCGAAGCAACTGCCAAGCAAGTGGCCCAGTTGGGCTATTGTGTTCGCCTGTACTACATCGGACTGGACACGGTGGAGGAAAGTTTGGCACGAATTGAAAACCGTGTGCGCCGTGGCGGCCACAATATTCCCGACGATGATGTGAATCGCCGATTTGCAGGTCGTTGGGAAGCGGTCAGCAAAGTGCTGCCTTACTGCGATGAAGCGGAATTTTACGATAATGACAATGGCTTTGTGAAGGTGGCGGAGTATCGCAACGGCGAACTGCGTACCGTGGGAAATCGCTGCCCGAAGTGGCTGAACGATCTGCAGCAATACTTGAGCCGAAGCTAAGTTTCAAAACCAGTATGCATGGGGTCGTAGCAAGTGGTGCTATGACCCTGTTGCGTTTATATATCCGAATTATGGATTGACTTTAACGAATAAACGTTTTGCAATAGGAGTATGAGAATGGGGAATGATCGATGAAAAAAGTAAAAATTACGGCCATTCGCAAGGCCTGCTATCCGGATTTGATAGAGAAGTACGAAAACCCCATTACCCACGCCTGCGATGTATCCGAAGGGCAGGTTTGGGTGTCGGAAAAGGGATGCAAGCCCGAGGGCTTTTGTGACAGTGCATGGGAAAGCATGGCAGCATTTGTGGAGGAACTTGCCCATGGAGGCGGCAATTTTTACGACGGCTGGATGAAAGATCCCAATTCTGCCATGATCTCCTGCAACGACGGCTTTCGCCCGGTCAGCTTTTACTTGGAAACCATGGAGGAATAAAAATGGCTTTCGACTTCAAAAAAGAGTACAGGGAATTTTACCTGCCCAAGAATAAACCCCAAATCGTGACCCTGCCGCCTATGAACTACATTGCAGTCGCCGGTAAGGGGGATCCCAACGAGGAAGGCGGGGCGTACAAGGCCTCCATCGGTGTGCTGTATGCCATTGCCTACACCATCAAAATGAGCAAGATGGGCGATCACCGCATAGAAGGGTACTATGATTATGTGGTGCCGCCGTTGGAGGGCTTCTGGTGGCAGGAGGGTGTGGAGGGCTTTGACTACGGGAATAAGTCCGACTTTCACTGGATCAGTGTCATTCGACTGCCGGATTTTGTGACGAAGGCGGAATTTGACTGGGCGGTGGCGGAAGCCACCCGGAAGAAAAAGCTGGATTGCTCGATGGCGCAGTTTCTGACCATAGACGAGGGGCAGTGCGTTCAAATCATGCATCTGGGTGCCTTCGATGATGAACCTGCTACGGTAGCCGTCATGGACGCATACCTGAAAGAAAACGGCTATGAGAACGACTTTTCTCAGACCCGACTGCACCATGAGATCTATCTGTCCGATGCCAGAAAGGTGGCACCGGAGAAATGGAAAACCGTCATTCGCCATCCTATTCGGAAGAAAAATGGATAAAAACCAATGCCGCCGGATCTCCGGCGGCATTACGATTTATAAGGGTTGATATTTGCCGATTTCCCAGCCAAGCAGGCGCATGATCTCCAGCTCGTCCAGGGCATCGAAGAAGGCATTGTGGCTTTCGTGGTATGTATGGTTATCGCTGAGCAGGCGGAGCATGGCTTCCACGCCGTAGCCCCGTTTCAGTCGCCCGGTGGAGCAGCAATCGGCGGTGGAGGGGATTTTCGGATTGTGCTGGCGATAGGCGGCAAGGCGCATGATATCGTGCCAGCGCAGAGAGCGAAGCTCTGGCAGGTGATTGCGGTCAAAGCAGGCGTTGTAAGCAAAAACGGACTGGACACCGTGGCTGGCAAACCAGCTTTGCAGATCGGCGATGGCCTCGGCTCTGGTGCAAAGGATGGGCGGCACCGGGGTGTCGATATAGAGGGTGCTTTCATACATACCGCCGATTTGACATTCTATGGGCAGAATATGGTATTTGGCTTCAATCAGCTTGAAGTTATCCTCGTCTGCAATGCAGCAGCCGATGCTCATGACCTGATCGGCCCAGTTGGTCTCGGTATCGATAACGGCGAATTTGCCCATAAACGCTCCCCCTTTTGGCGGTTGTAAGGATAGTATAGCGGAAAAGAATGAAAAAGGCAAGTTTACAATGCAGATGTCAGTGTGCTATAATAAGAAAAAAAGGGAAAAAGAGGCGCAAATTGATCATGTCAGTACAAAAGCAAAGTGCGGATGCACAATACATAAAGATGACCCAAACACCGGTGGGAAAGCTGATCTTCTCCTTGGGGATCCCCACCACCATCAGTATGCTCATCACCAATATTTACAATATGGCCGACTCCTATTTCGTCAGCCAGGTGTCCCTCAGTGCCGGCGGTGCAACCAGCGTGGTCTTCGGCATTATGGCGATTTTGCAGGCCTTCGGCTTTATGTTTGGTCACGGTGCAGGCAGTAACATCAGCCGTATGCTGGGCAGCAAACACACGGAAAAAGCCAGCCAGTATGCTTCCACCGGATTTTTCTGGGCGCTGCTGTGCGGCCTTGTGGTGATGGGCGTGGGATTGGTGTTTTTGGAGCCGTTTATGGTACTTTTGGGCAGTACCGACACCATTTTGCCCTACGCCATGGATTACGGCAGATGGATCTTGATCGCCGCCCCTGCCATGACCACCAGCTGCGTGCTGAACAATATCCTGCGCTACGAGGGGAAGGCCACTCTTGCTATGGTGGGTCTGACCACCGGCGGCATTTTGAATATGATCCTTGACCCGCTGTTTATCTTCACATGCAATATGGGCATCAGCGGTGCAGGTCTGGCAACGGCGCTGTCCCAGTACATTTCTTTTGGTATCCTGCTGTCCATGTTCCTGTCGAAAAAGACCCAGAGCGTCATTGCGCCCCGGTTCCTGTCCAGAGACATTGGAGTGCTGTGGGATGTGATCCGCACGGGTCTGCCCAGCCTTGCACGGCAGGGACTGAACAGTGCTTCTACCATGGTGCTGAATATGGCGGCAAAACCCTTTGGGGATGCTGCCATTGCAGCCATGGGCTATGTAGGCAGAACTTCCAATATGATCTTCAGCGTGGGCATCGGCATCGGACAGGGCTTCCAGCCGGTGGCGGCCTTTAACTACGGCGCAAAAAAGTATTCCAGAGTGAAAAGGGGAGCGTGGTTCACCCTGGCCTTCGGTGCGGTGTTTATCGGGGTGCTGTCGGCCATCTGCTACGCTCTGGCACCGCAGGTGATTTCCCTGTTCCGCAAGGATGCGGAAGTGGTGAAAATCGGCAGCCAAGCGCTGCGGATCATGTGCATGTTCCTCATTTGTCTGCCGGTTTCAGTGGTGGGCAATATGCTGTTCCAGAGCATCGGCAAGAGCATGACAGCGCTGATTTTGGCCTGCTTGCAGAGTGGATTGCTGTTTATTCCGCTGTGCATTGTCCTGTCCCGAATTTGGGGGGTCGTGGGTATTGAGGTGGCACAGCCGGTGGCCTATTTCTTCTCGGCGGCGATCTCTTTCCCCATTACGCTGAATTTCCTGCGGAAACTGCCGAAGGACGAATAAAAATGCTCCCTCTTTGGGGGAGGCAAAGCCGCCGAACATCGGCGGCTTTTTCGTTCTTTGGGGAGAATATGCACGCTTTACATTGGAAATGAACAGTGGTACAATAATGCAGAACAAGTGTAACACGGAAATGTGGGTGAAACAATGGAACATGATCTGAACCAATTACCGCCCTGGGAGCTGCTGGCAAAGAAAATGATCTGGCAGCAGTTGGGTGATTTGCAAGGCAAACGAATTTTGGACTTTGGCAGCGGCGAAGGTGTGACCGCTTGCCATTATGGGGCAAACAATGATGTGGTGGCAGTGGAACCATCGGAGGAAAGTGTAGCGAAACGCTGGCAGGCGTCACCCTACCAGCAACTGGTGGGCAGTACAGAAAAGCTGGCGCAACTGGAAAGCGGAACTTTTGATGTGATTTTGTGCCACAATGTACTGGAATATGTGCTTGATCGGGAAGAAATCCTGGGGCAGTTTCATCGTCTGCTAAAGCCCGATGGCGTTCTGTCCGTCGTCAAGCACAATCGCCCCGGCAGGGTGATGCAAATGGTGGTATTGCTGAACGCATTTGACAAGGCCACTGATTTGCTGGACGGCAAGGATGGCACGGCAGCGCAATTTGGTACCATCCGCTATTACGAGGACGAGGACATCACCCGTTGGTGCGGCGGTTTGAAAATCCGGAAAGTATTCGGCATTCGCACTTTCTGGGACTTGCAACAAAATCAGGACAGCCACAGCCAGCAGCCTTGGCAGGAGAAAATGCTGGAAGCGGAAACAAAGGTTTCGGAATTAGAGCCTTATCGGAGCGTTGCATTCTTCCATCATGTGATTTTAAGGAAAAACAGTCTATGAAAGATTGGTACACGGTTGAGCAACTGGACGAAGCCACATTCGTCATCAGCGAATATGGGCATTGGGAGCAGACCCACTGCTATCTGCTGATCGGACATGACCGGGCCTTGCTGATCGACACAGGATTGGGTGTGGGCAATATCCGCAGGCAAGTGGAGCGCTTGACGGACAAACCGATGACAGCCGTTGCCACCCATGTTCATTGGGATCATATTGGCGGTCACAAATTTTTCCCGGATTTTTATGCCCACGAAGGGGAGAAAGAATGGCTTAGCGGTAGCTTTCCTTTACCCATTCAAGCGGTGAAGAAAATGGTGGCAGACCGCTGTGAGCTGCCGGAAGATTTTGATTTGAGCCGCTATGAGATCTTTCAGGGGCAGCCCAGTTGTTGGCTGAACGATGGGGATATCATTGATTTGGGCGGACGAACCCTGAAAGTGCTGCACACGCCGGGGCATTCGCCGGGACACCTGTGTTTCTGGGAAGCGGAAAAAGGCTATCTTTTCAGCGGTGACTTGGTGTATCAAGGCACGCTGTTTGCAAATTATCCCTCCACAGATCCCGGGGACTATCTGCGTTCTCTGGAAAAGGTGTCAAGACTTCCTGCCAAGCGTGTTCTTCCGGGACATTATTCTTTAGACATTGACCCCAAAATCCTGATGCAAATGTGTAGTGCCTTCCGGAAACTGGACAGGGAGGGAAAGCTGCACCACGGCGGCGGAAAATATGATTTTGGAGATTGGTCGGTGATGTTGTGATACATCGCCCACAGAGAACGAAAATGAGGGCGTTTCGAAAAGGAGTATATGCAATGAATAAAGGTAAAATTATTGTTCTTAATGGCGTTTCCAGCTCTGGAAAGACCACATTAGCAAAAGCTATACAAGAAACCTTTAGCGAACCGTATATTCGGTTAAGCATCGACGATTTTATCAATATGATGCCAGAAAAGATAATTAAGACTGATTTGGGAAATACAGTTTATAAAAGCCAAACCATTATGCTTCAAGCCATTACAATGTTGTCGGATGCAGGGACAAATGTTGTTGTAGATAATGTGATGCTGACATACTTCCAAACACTGAAACAATATGTTACCGCTTTGCATAATTACCCTGTTCTTCTGGTTAAAGTGGACTGTCCCACCCATGAATTGCGTCGTCGGGAGGCGGAACGAGGTGATAGAAATATCGGGCAAGGGGAAGGGCAGGTAAATGACCTTGAGCCACAGTCGTTATACGATATTGCTGTCAATACATTTATGAACACCACCGCAGAGTGTGTAAGCTTTATTGAAAAGAAACTAGCCAGTTCTGATGTTGTGTCAGCTATGCAGCAATTGTATTCGGCTGAAAAGAATATGAAGACAATAAACATATAACAACGGAGGTAATTTTATGGAACGGGTATGTCAATTTTTGAAGGATGCCGGGGTGTATTATCTGGCAACGGTGGAGGGTGACCAGCCTCGGGTGCGGCCTTTCGGCACAGCACATATTTTTGATGGAAAGCTTTACATCCAGACGGGAAAGGTCAAGCCTGTTTCCAAGCAGCTGGCGGAAAATCCCAAGGCGGAAATTTGCGCTTTCCACGGTGGTAAGTGGGTTCGCATTGCAGGCGAACTGGTGGAAGATGACCGGGTAGAGGCCAGAAAGTCCATGCTGGACGCTTATCCAAATCTGCGCAGTATGTACGACGAAAACGACGGCAATACCCAGGTGCTGTATTTCAAAAACGTCGTGGCAACCTTCTCTTCCTTCACCGCCGCCCCTGAAATCGTCAAATTCTAATTGCTCAATAGGATAAATGAACTGCTGCCAGCGGATGCTTGAAGCGATAAAATAATGGTAGACACGCAAGTGCCTACCATTATTTTATCACTTCATTCTGTGGAATGCTGTCGGTCCAATTATTATACTTGGGGATCAGGTGAAACAGAGGGGAGGTTACCGAGGTTGTTGTTTTCGCTGCCGTCGGGGATGGA
>CAZJCA010000001.1:0-101248 GCA_964544505.1 uncultured Oscillospiraceae bacterium | reverse complement strand
TTTTCCTGCATTATTCCGAAATTGGGGCTTGACTTTTAATAGTTAGTCTTTCAAGATGATAGGGGTTATTAAGACCTCGTTGGAGAAGTCATTTACAAAGGGTCAAGGCCTGCGCCAAAATGGCGTTGGCAACGGATTGCTTGGATTGCAGGGGCAGTTCGATGATCTCGTCCTTGGTGATGAGGGTCATCACATTGGTATCTACGCCAAAGCCGGCGCCGGCTACTTTCAGATTGTTGGCGCAGATCATGTCTACATTCTTTTTGGATAGCTTCAGGCGGCTGTTTTCCAGCATGTTTTCCGTTTCCATGGAGAAACCGCAGATGATCTGACCTTCCCGGCGGTGTTGACCCAAGTAGGCCAGAATATCCTGAGTGCGGCGCAGGGGGATTGCCATGTCGCCGTCCTTTTTCTTGATCTTGTTGTCGGCGCATTGGGCAGGGGTATAGTCTGCCACGGCGGCGGCTTTAAAAATGAAATCGGCGGAAGGGGCATATTCTGCCACTGCATCAAACATTTCCTCAGCGGATCTGATATTTACCACTTTTACAAAGGGCGGGGGCGTGATGGACACCGGGCCGGAAATCAGCGTCACTTCCGCACCACGGAGCATAGCCATCTTTGCCAGGGCGTAGCCCATTTTTCCGGTGGAGTGGTTGGTGATATAGCGTACCGGATCAATGGATTCCTGGGTAGGGCCGGCGGTGATCAGCACTTTTTTGCCTGCAAAGTCATGGGGTAGAGCCAGATGGCGCAGAATATGCTGCACCAGATCCTCCGGCTCGGGCATCTTGCCCTTGCCCACGGCACCGCAGGCCAGCCGCCCGCTGGCAGGGTCGATGACCTCCCAGCCGTAGCGGCGCAGGATTTCCAGATTATCCTGGGTCACCGGGTTTTCGTACATATTGGTGTTCATGGCCGGGGCGATCAACTTGGGACAGCGGCAGGCCAAAATGGTGGTGCTCAGCATATCATCTGCCAGACCGTGAGCCAGCTTTGCGCATACATTGGCGGTGGCAGGGGCAACAATGACCAGATCTGTCCGTTCTGCCAGAGAAATATGCTCCACCTGATGGCTGAAATTCCGGTCAAAGGTGTCCACCATGGTTCGGCGACCGGTCAGCTGTTCGAAGGTCAGGGGAGTGACAAATTTGGTGGCATTTTCCGTCATCACCACTTCCACGGCAGCGTGCTGCTTGACCAGGGCAGAAGCCAGTGCGGCGGCTTTATAGGCAGCGATCCCACCGGTAACGCCCAGAAGGACAGTCTTTCCTCTTAGCATCGGGCATTCCTCCTCGTATTTTTTGTTATTATACAAGAAAATAAGATGGGTGTAAAGTGGGATTTTTCTTGTATTTTTCTTAAGATTCTGTTATAATGCAGGGCGGAAGTGAATACTTCTACAAATAATGCGCTGTATCTTTATTTTGGAAGAGCGGCAGCAGGAGGTAACAAAATATGAAAACAAGCAAACGGTCGGACACGAAGCGTTTGGTGCTTCTGGCTATGCTCAGTGCGATCTTGCTCATCATGTCCTATACCCCTCTGGGGTATCTGAACATTGGGCCGCTGGCGATCTCGCTGAACATGATCCCCGTTGCCATCGGTGCGGTGGCGCTGGGGCCCACGGCAGGTGCGTTTTTAGGCGGCGTTTTTGGCGTGACAAGCTGCCTGCAATGTGTGGGCATTGGCGGAAGCAGTGCCATGGGCGTGATCCTGTTTGAGATCAGCCCGATTTTGACCATTATCCAGCGTTTTGCCACCAGAGTGTTGGCAGGTCTGTTGGCAGGGCTTGTGTTCCGGGGAATGAAGAAGCTGACCAATGGAACCATCTCTTTTTTTGTGGCCGGATTCTGTGGGGCGCTGTTTAATACGGTGCTGTTCATGCTGGCGTTGGTGCTCCTGTTCGGCAATACGGAATATTTGCAGTCGCTGATCGCAGGCCGCAATGTGATCGTGTTTATCTGCACCTTTGTGGGCATCAATGCGGTGGTGGAGATGCTGGCGACAACTGCCGCAGTGGGCATCATCTGCAAGGCACTGGAAAAAACCAAGATCTTAGGGGGAAACTAAGCTATGTTGCTTGCCATTGATATCGGCAATACCAATCTCGTGATTGGCTGTATCGAAAACGATGAAATCCTTTTTAAAGCCCGTATCGCCACCGACCGTACCCGGACCTCTGACCAGTACGGCGTGGAGATCAAGAGTATCATTGAAGCTTATGGTGTGAAGGCCAGCCAAATTGACGATTGCATCATCTCTTCCGTGGTGCCCCCGGTGTTCAACTCCGTCAAAACCGGCGTCATCAAGGTCATCGGCAAGCAGCCCATGGTGGTGGGGCCGGGACTGAAAACCGGCCTTGATATCCACATGGATGTGCCCAGCCAGGTGGGCAGCGATCGGATCGTTATCGCTGTGGCGGCTTTGGCAAAGTACGAAGCGCCTCTGATTTTGATGGATCTGGGCACGGCGACTACCATCGAAGTGGTGGAGCCGGGCAATAAATACATGGGTGGTATCATTTTCCCCGGTGTCCGCATTTCTCTGGATGCCCTGACCAGCCGGACCGCCCAGCTTCCCGGCATCAGCCTGGATCAACCACGGCATGTCATCGGCAAGAATACGGTGGATTGTATGCGCAGCGGCATGATGTACGGCACTGCCGCCATGCTGGATGGCCTTGTGGAGCGTATTGAAGAGGAATTAGGTCATAAGGCTACCCTCATTGCCACCGGCGGCATGGCGCAGTTTGTTGCACCGCTGTGCAAGCGGGAGATCATTCTGGATAAGAATTTGCTGCTGAAGGGTCTGAATATCATCTACAAAAAGAATAGGAAAAATTAAGACCAGTGGATTGCCCATGGTCATCCACTTGTCCTTTGGTTAACTTTGATCGATCAACGAAAAAAGGCCTGAAATCTTTGGATTTCAGGCCCTTTGTTTTTTGAGTTTTACAGGGTCATCGACCGGTGGCTTTGGTTGCCAGGTCACCGTAGAGAGGGGTGGCAAGGCCGAAGCCCCCGGAAACGGTCAGGATCTGCCCGGTGGTGTAGGCGGATTCATCGCTGGCAAAGTAGACCACCGCCGCAGCGATCTCCTCCGGCGTCGCCATTCGTCCCAAGGGAATGTGGCGCAGAAAGGATTGACGGAAATCTGAACTCAGGCGGCTCTGCACCGCCTCTGTGGCGGTCATTCCTGGCAGTACAGCGTTACACCGGATGCGGTTTTTCGCCTCTTGTACGGCTATCAGCTTCGTCAGGTAGTTGATTGCGGCCTTGCTGGTGCCGTAGGCGATCTGGGCAATGTCCGGCACGGTGCCGCCCACGGAGGAAATATTGATGATGCTTCCACCGTCTGTCATGTGCCTGACAGCGGACTGACTGGCAAGAAACACGCTGCGAAGATTCATGGTCACGGTGTTTAAAAACACATCTCCGTCGGTGTGGGACAGATCCAGATCCCGTTTGGGGTCGGATGTGCCGAAATTATTGACCAGTACATCCAATTTCCCAGCATCTTCCACCACCTGCTCTATCATGGAACAGAAGGTTTCCGGCTGGGTAGCGTCGTTATAGACCCATTTTACCCCGGGCAGGGACAGGATGATCTCTTTGGCTCGCTCCGGGTCACGGGCAGCCATATAGACCTTTGCTCCCTCTTTGGCGCAGGCTTTCACGCAGGCCAGACCGATGCCCCGGGTGGAGGCGGTGATCAAAACAACCTTGTCTTTCAGTCTCATTGTACTTCTCCTTTGCTGTTACGGATATTAGGCAGAAAAAACACGGTCACCATGCCGCCAATAATGCACAACAGTTCCACCGTTGCCAAAGAATGGATGGAGCGGACGGCAGCTTCTGCGCCGGCAATGCCGGCGCTTAGCAGACCGGTGATCTGATTGGTGAACATGGGCACGAATACGGCGACCCCGAAGGGAGCAGATAGATCCCGAAACAGGCCATAAGTGCCTGCGCCGACACCGGCTTGCTGGGTGGGCAGACCTGCCAGAGCGACTTTCATGAAGATCGTGCCATTGCCGCCCAGACCAAGGCCTAAAATGCCCAGGGAGCTCATCAGCAGCAGGGCGGAAGTGGTCTCTGAGAAGAGAAACAGGGCAGCGCAGCCCAGAAAGGTCAACGAAAGAGAGCCGGTCAACACCCATTTTGGTGAAAATCGGTCAGCCAGTGGGCCCAAGAGCACTGCCCCTAAGGACATACCCAAATACATGACGGAGATGGCGTAGCCGGACAAGGTGGTGTTCTGGGGCTGGGTGTAGCCCACAAAGACGATGGTATTGGTCATGTTGGCCTGCATGAGACCCTGGGTCAAAAACAGGGCTAAAATGCTGAGGATAAAAGGACTTCGTTTCATAAAGCCCCCGGGGAGAATGGGCTGGGCAGCGCGACCTTCCGCAGCGATCAGCCCCACAAGACTGATGACTGCGGCGATCAAAACACCCACAAAGGGAGCGGAACTCCAGCCAAGATTTTGTCCCAAGGCCGGCAAACACAGCAGCAGACTGAAAAAAACCATCACAAGGACAGCTCCCGGGGCATCAAAGTTTTCAAGGGATTGGGCTGCTTTTGGCTCTTTTCTGGCTGTACTCAGGCAGAAGAAAAAGACGGCGGCGCTGATCGCTACACAGACCCAAAGCATGGCTCGCCAGCCGTAGGCTGAGATCAGCAGGCTGCCCAGACTGGGGCCGAAAATGACGGATGCACTGGAGATCAACATATACAGGGAAAAGCCTTTTGCCACCCGATCCTGGGGAAACGCTGTGGCAATATAGGCAAGGATCACCGGACTCATGGCGGCGGTGCCCACACCCACGATAAACCGTGCCGCCAGCATAAACAGAAGCGACGGAGCCACTGCCGACAGTATATTTCCCAAGGTAAACACAGCAATACCCAACAGCAGCGTGGTTTTGCGCCCGATCACATCGCCGATTTTTCCAAGGATCGGGGCGCAGGCAGCGGTGGACATGGCCTGGGTAAGGGCTGTCCAGGTGGTATTGTTGTAGCTGATGCCAAGGTCTTGGACAAACGCAGGCCCCAGAACCGTGGAAAAACCACCGACAATACCAATTAGAAAGGCTGCAAGGCCGTAGGGGAGAAACCCCTTTTTATAATCATCGATTTGTCCCATTTTTTCGCTCCTTCCTGTTTCTCAGTATGTCCCGGAGAAAGAGAATTATTTGCTGCAAAAAGGGTACACTTTTCGTGACTTTCAAATATGGAGGAATGAATATGTCATTGATCAACAAGCAAGTTTCCGATTTCCGCACCTATGCGTTCCACGAAAAGGATTTTAAATTCGTTTCCAAGGAAGATATTCTGGGCAAGTGGAGCGTGTTTTTCTTCTATCCGGCGGACTTTACCTTTGTTTGTCCCACGGAGCTGGAAGATCTGGCAGAAAAATACGAGCAGTTTAAGGCCATTGGCTGTGAGGTGTATTCCGTTTCCACCGATACCCATTTTGTCCACAAGGCCTGGCATGATGCATCCGAGCGAATCAAAAAGATCAACTACCCCATGTTGGCTGACCCCACCCATGCCCTGTGCAAGGATTTCCAGGTGCTGATCGAAGAAGATGGTCTGGCAGAGCGGGGCACATTCATCATTGACCCGGAAGGGAAGATCGTGGGCTATGAGGTGACAGCCGGAAATGTAGGCAGAAATGCGGAAGAACTGCTGCGCAAAGTGCAGGCCTGCCAGTTTGTCTATGCCCATGGAGATCAGGTTTGCCCTGCCAACTGGAAGCCCGGTGCAGAGACCTTGAAACCCAGTCTGGATCTGGTGGGTCAGCTTTGATGACGGATCTTTACGATGTGGTGATCGTTGGTGGCGGCCCTGCAGGCCTGACGGCGGCGCTGTATCTGGCACGGGCAAAGTATCGCTGCCTGGTGCTGGAAAAAGAGCGCTTTGGCGGTCAGATCGCTATTACCGATGAGGTGGTCAATTATCCGGGTGTTGCAAGCGTAAGCGGCAAAGAGTTGACCGACACCATGCGTGCCCAGGCAGAAAGGTTTGGGGCAGAATTTATGCAGGGAGAGGCCACCGGTTTTGACCTTTTCCAAGATATCAAAACCGTGCACACGAACCGGGGAGACTATCGCTGCTTTGGGGTGCTGCTGGCTACCGGCGCCCACCCCAGAACAGTGGGTTTCACGGGGGAAGAGGAGCACAAAGGGCGAGGGGTGGCCTACTGCGCAACCTGCGATGGGGAGTTTTTCACCGGCAAGGAAGTATTCGTGGTGGGCGGCGGCTACGCAGCGGCGGAGGAAAGTGTATTTCTGACAAAATTTGCCCGTCATGTGACCATTTTGGTGCGGAAAGAGGATTTTTCCTGCGCCGCATCCGTGGCGGATAAGGCAAAAAATCACGAAAAGATCACCGTGCTCACGAACACTGTGCTGGAAGAAGTTTCCGGACAGAAGGGACTGACTTATGCCCGGTATAAAAATACCGTCACCGGAGAGGTGACGGAGTATCAGACCCAAGATCCGTTTGGGGTGTTCGTATTCGCCGGATATGCCCCAGCCACAGAGACGGTCAGAGATGTGGTGGAATTGAACGAGCAGGGCTATATCGTCACAGACGCTGCCCGCAAAACCAGCGGAGATGGGGTATATGCCGCAGGGGATGTATGCATCAAGCCTCTGCGTCAGGTGGTGACTGCCACCGCAGATGGTGCACTGGCGGCCACGGAGCTGGAAAAGTATGTGGCTGCCATGCAGCAAAAGACCGGTCTGCATCCGCAAATGCCTGTGGGGGATCGGGATGCATCTGCTGAGCTGCCCCAAAAGGAAGAAGAAGGATTTTTTACCCCGGATATGCGGCAGCAACTGGAGGGAGTCTTTGCCCGGATGGAAAAGCAGCTGTTGCTGAAACTGTATTTGGATCAGCGCCCGGTATCGGCGGAGCTGGAACATTTTATGGAAACGCTGGCAGGGCTTTCTCCAAAGCTGGCAGTGCAGATCGCAGATCGGCAAGGGAAGGAAGAGGATGCTCCCTGGGTGCAGGTCTGTCTTGCCGATGGAACCGATACGGGGCTTGGATTTCACGGCGTACCCAGCGGACATGAATTTACTTCCTTTGTGTTGGGACTATATAACGCTGCCGGGCCGGGGCAACCCATGGACGAGAAAACCAGAGAGCAGATCAGTGCCATCAAAACAAAGGTAGATATGAAAATACTGGTGACCCTTTCCTGCAATATGTGCCCGGATCTGGTGAAAGCTGCCCAGCAAATTGCGGCGCAAAATCCCAATATTTCGGCTCAGGTCTACGATATTCACCATTTTCAGACCCTTCGTGATCGCTACAATGTGATGAGCGTTCCGTGTCTGGTCATCAATGATGAAACGGTGACCTTTGGGAAAAAGAGTATCCAGCAGATTTTGCAGTTACTGTGAAAAATGGGAGTTGTCCGGTCGGACAGCTCCCATTTTGCTTATTTGATCGCCAGTATTTCCAGAATTTCTTTTGCCGCTTCGTCGTAGCAGTTGTTGTACACAACATAGTCGCACAGGGGGATATTGCTCTTTTCGGAGTCGATGGCAAGGATCCGGTTGGTTTTGTCTTCGATGGTGGAATTCTTTTTCAGAATGGACTCGATCAAAGTTTTCCGATCCCGTTTGATGTAAATGGTCACCACATTGT
Organism: uncultured Oscillospiraceae bacterium; assembly: GCA_964544505.1. GTDB lineage: Bacteria > Bacillota > Clostridia > Oscillospirales > Oscillospiraceae > Faecousia. The sequence goes on along the minus strand of CAZJCA010000001.1, from coordinate 93,584 downwards.
CAAAGTGGCATTTTAAAGTCATTGCGCCGCAGATATCCATGGTGGTCAATACATTTTTACCGGTTTCCAGAATTTTGAGCACATCGTCCTTTTTGGAACCGAAACCGTGGCCTGCGTACATGGTGGACTCAAAGAAGGAGTGATCGTCCAGCATTTGCCGGAAGGCCTCCGGGGAGACATAGTTGTACCAGTCGTTTTCTTTGAGGCTGGTGGGGTCTTTGGTGGTGTATGATTGCAGCTTTTCCAGTTCATCTGTCATTTGGATCAGCCGACCGGCAACTTTGGTTTTGCCACTGCCGGAAGGACCGACCAGACACACGATGCACGGGTGCATCAGTACAGGATTTTCAAGCGAAGAATTGCTCTTGATGATCACTTCCAGAAGCTTCAGGAATTCATCATAGTTGTTGACCGCCAGCATACCGGTGGCATCCTGATTCCAGGGGCGGCGCATCAAAATGGGATATTTGGCGTTGGATTTGAACACATTGTGCATACCGTCGTCAAACAGAACATCCACGCTGATCTTATCTTTGCGGCTGCCCATGTAGATGTGTCCTACCGGGATCTCCGGGAACTCCTGCATGATCCGCTTGGCTCTGATCCCCATGAACTCCGGGGGAATGGAAGTGGAAATAAACACCTCGGCAATTTGGGTCAGTTTTTTCACAAATTCCTTTGCGCCTGCGATCACCGGCTGGTTCTCATAAAATTCCGGGTCGTTGAAGTACTCAAAAATCACATCTGCTCGGCTGCCCAGATGACCCCAGCGATCCACCTCGTGAATGGAGATGGGCGGATCCATATGATATTTTTCGTTTGCCAGTTTGATGGCGTAGGGGATGCATTCCAGCAGCAGGTCGTCCACATCCAGTGCAACCGACATTTTGTAGTGTCTGTTCATAAGCTTCCTCCGTTCTCTCTCGCTTTCAGAGTTTCTTTTTATTATACTGCATAATTTCCATAAAATCTAGATGAAGATCAGAAAATAATTGCAAAGCTGCTATTTGATGCACAGCAGTTCAGGGAAAGAATTTTCCAAAAAATGACAATCTTAATAAATGTTTAAACAATCCGGTGAGTCTATCGCATTGTAAATTGTGCAAATTGATAGTATAATTACTCTTGATTTAAACAAGGATGGTGATAGACGCATGGATTGGCCTGTGATCCTGCAAAGAATAAGCCTGGTACTGATGGCGATTACAACATTGTGCTATGCATATCAATTTGTTTATTTGTTTTTACCGCTGTTTAAGAAGCGGAAGCCCCAAGTGCAGGGAAAGCTGCACCGATATGCGATCATGATCCCTGCCAGAAATGAGGAAAAGGTCATTGGACATTTGCTTCAGAGCATCAATGGTCAGGATTATCCCAAGGAACTGATCTCGGTGTATGTGGTGGCAGATAACTGCACGGATCGAACCGCTGCGGTGGCTGAGGCGTACGGGGCAAAGGTGTTCCCACGCAGCAACAAGACCCAGGTGGGTAAAGGCTATGCCTTGGCTTATCTGCTGGAGCAGATCGATCAAACCGATGGCTTAGACAGCTTTGATGCGTTTTTGGTATTTGATGCAGATAATTTGCTGCTGCCGGATTATATCAGCCAGATCAATAGGGTCTGTGCACAGGGGTACGAGGCCTTCTGTGGCTATCGGAACACGAAAAATTTTGGAAGCAGTTGGATGGCCTCCGGTTACGGCGTGTGGTATTTACACGATTCTGCCCATCTCAATCAGTCTCGGATGATGTTGGGCTCGTCCTGCACGGTCAACGGCACCGGATTTGGCTTTACACGGCAGGCACTGGAAAAGTGCGGCGGATGGAATTTTTTTACCCTTACCGAAGATCTGGAATTTAGTATGTGGTGCGCTTCCCACGGCGTAAAGGTGGGCTATTGCCATGATGCGATCCTGTTTGACGAGCAGCCTCTGACCTTCAAGCAGTCCTGGAAACAGCGGACAAGATGGGTCCAGGGCGGTGTGCAGATCGTCTTCAAACGATCCGCAGAGCTTTTTAAGGGCATGTTCAAGGGCGGCTGGATGAGCTACGCCTGCTTTGAAGCAGCTACTCTGACCATGTGGGGGTATCTGTTTGGGGTTATCAGCGGCCTGGTCAGCGTTGCGGCACTGGTCTTGACCCACGGATTATCCAGCCTGGCGTGGGCTTTGGCGATGGGTGTGGCAGGCGCTTACCTTTCTTTCCTGGCTATGGGCGCACTGACGATGGCGATGGAGTGGAAGCGTGTGCACGCCAAAACCAGGCATAAGATCATGGGCATTTTTGCATTTCCGCTGTTTATGCTTTCCTTTGTGCCCATTGTGATCACCGCACCTTTCCGGAAATTCCAATGGACGCCCATTGAGCATACGGTGGCAGTGTCCACGGAAAGCGTATTGTCAGAATAAGCGCAGTATTCGGTGGCGAATGCAACAGGCAGGACTGGTTTGCTCAGGTGAAATCTATTTAGGAGAAGAAAATGAAATTGCTGCTGTGTGCAGTGTATCTGGCCTTTACGGGGATGCTGGGCTTTTTGCTGGGCAGATGGATCCCCAAAGGACGGCTCAAGCCGGAAGAAGGACTGTTTCGCTGCTTTAAATTTGAAAAAAACGGTGCAGTTTATGAAAAACTGGGCATCCGAAAATGGCAGAACAGATTGCCGGATATGAGCAGGATCTTTCCGTCCATGATGCCTGCAAAAAATCTGTCCGGCGATTTTGAAAAGCGTTTGCCGGTGATGATTCTGGAGACCTGTGTGGCGGAGATCACCCACGGCCTGCTGTGTGTTGTAGGTCTTGGCTGTATTTGGATCTGCCCCGGCTGGGGCGGCCTGGCGGCGGCACTGATCGACATTGTGCTGCTGAATTTGCCCTTCATTCTCATTCAGCGTTACAACCGCCCCCGGCTTCTTCATCTGCAACAAAAGCTCCGGGAAAGGGAAGGGGGAGCGCCATGCGTGTACTGATACTCAGCTGTAGTACCGGTCAGGGGCACAACGCCACAGCCGATGCTATAAAACAGGCATTTGAACAGATGGGCGTGGCCTGCGAGGTGGCAGATTCCCTGTGCTTTGCTTCCAAAAATCTGTCAAGATTCATGTCCTGGGGGCATGTCACCATGTATCGCCGGATCCCGGGACTGTTTCGCTTTGGCTATGGTTATGCGGAGAAGCATCCTGGGGTAGTGGATGGGGAGTCTGCTGCCTATAAACTGGTGACCGGCGGCACATCCCGGCTGCACGATCATATCGCTCGGGGAAAATACGACACGGTGATCTGTACCCATGTTTTTTCCGGAATGCTGGTCACCCAGATGCAAAAAGAGCATCCCATGCCGTTAAAAACGGCTTTTGTGGCAACAGACTACACCTGCCATCCGGGCACAGCCAATATGGAGATGGATCGCTATTTTATTGCCTCGGAGCAGCTGGTGGAAGAATATGTCCGGCAGGGGATCGCAAGGGAAAAACTGGTTTCCGGCGGCATTCCCGTTCGGCAGGAATTTTACAGGCAGAGATGTAAAACCGCAGCAAAGCGAAAAGCAGGCATTGATCCGGCTTCCACGCACTTGCTGATGATGTGCGGCAGCATGGGCTGTGGCCCGATGGAAGAACTGACGCAGCTGCTGAGCCGGCAAATGGATGAAAAAATGGTGCTTTCAGTGGTATGCGGAACCAATAAAAAACGCTATCGGAAGCTGCGGAAGAAATTTGCCGCATATCCCAATATCCGCATCCATGGCTTTGTGGCAGATATTGCATCCATGCTGGACAGCGCCGATGTGTATTTGACCAAGCCCGGAGGACTGAGCGTAACGGAAGCGGCGGCGAAGAAGCTGCCTATGGTTCTGGTGGATGCGGTGGCAGGCTGCGAAGAGCATAACCGCCGATTTTTGACGGAGCAGGGGGGCGCAGTGACGGGGCAGACCCCGCAGCAGCTGGCGCAGCAGTGTTTGACGCTGATGACCAGTGCTGACCGGCGCAAGGAAATGTCAGATCGCCTGGGGACGGTGCTGCCGGGAAATGGTGCACAGTGTATCTGCCAGATCATGTGCGCATACTGAGTTCATAGGATAAAAAACAATGGTAGACACTGTCGTGTCTACCATTGTTTTATTGGGAAAGAATTGGGTTATTCGGCAAAATAAACGATGTTGGCACTGCTGCCGTAAGCGCCCAGCCAGCACTCACCATTGGTATCCTGATAGGCATAGTGGTAGCCAAAAGCTCTGGCTTCAGCAGCGGACAGCTTGCCGTCGATCAAAGCGTTGATCACATAAGCTTCCCACAGTTCGGGAACTTCTGCGGCTACATCAATACCATAGGCGTAATACTGCTGGACCTGGGAGACGGTCAGAGCGGTCATATTCTTCAAAGCGGATTTCTTTGCGCTCAGATCATACCAGTCGTACTTGGCACACAGCTGATAGAAAGGCTCCAGGTACATGCCGGAGTTCCAGAAGTTGGAATCCACATGGTCGTAAGCCTCCTTGATGAGCGTATCAAAACGCTCAGTCTCGTGCTGACCCATCAGGCTGCCCAGAGCGACCACGGCAATACCCATGGAGGGGAAAGTCAGTCCGGTGCCGCTGTGGGTGTGATAACCTTCTGCGGTGTTGTCAACGGTTTCAAAATACTTGATTGCCAGCTTCTTTTGAGCAGCGATCTCCTCAGGCATTTCCAGATTGTTGCGGGTAATGTACTGCTCATAAGAAGAGAAAGCGGAAGCGAAGTTGATGATCGTCAGGGCACTGGTATAAGACATGCCGGACAGTGTGGATGTACCAACGGTGACCTTGCCGGATTCGTCTTCTACAAATACGCCCTTGAGATAGTCGGCGATGTCAGCAGCACCGTCATAGTACTGGTGGTCGTCCTTCAAAACGCGGAAGTACACAGAACGGAAACAGGCTGTGGTACCGAGGCAGTTTGCCTTGCCAAACGCTGCAGTCTTCATCATGTCGCCAATGGTGCTGCGCAGAGTATCCTTTTCCAACAGCTCTTTGTGGAAGTTCCACTTGGCGTAAATGGTGGTGTTCTCATTAATGGCGTTGTTAAAGTTAAAAGCAGTGGTGCAGGCTTCATCTGCAAACCAGCCGGCAAAGTCAGCGGTGGGAGAGTAGGGCAGCCAGAAGCTGACCTTGGAGCCCTTGGTGGTGGTGACATTTGTATTGCCGGTGACGGATTTAAAGGTAACGGTGATTTTCTCCTTGGTGCCGGCGTAGATGCCGGTGTCGGTTTCGCCGATGAACCAGTTGCCGTTTGCACCGATGGTGGGAGTCAGGCCGTCCTTACCATCGGCACCGTTCTGACCGTCGATACCGTCCTTGCCGTTGCTGCCGTTGGCACCATCAGCACCATCTTGACCGTCGATACCATCTTTACCGTCTTGTCCGTTGATGCCATCGACACCATCTTTACCATTGATGCCGTCAATGCCGTCCTTGCCGTTGGTGCCATCGACACCATCCTTGCCGTCTTTGCCGTTTTCACCGGTGGCCTTTACATCCAGGCTGACCCAGCTGGCGCCTTCGTCATAAGAAACTTCCCAGATGTTGGTCTCGCTGTTGATCCGCAGCTGAGGGGTGGTGCCTTCACCGCAGGCGGTAAAGGTCAGGGCAGTGGTGAGGAGCATAGCCAGCACCAGCAGCATACTTACGATTCTTTGATCAGAGTGCTACTGGAAAAAATAGCCGGGTGCGAAATGCACCCGGCTGTGGTAGGGATCAGAGCTTGCGTTTTTTCACGATGATCACAGCCGCTGCGCCACCGCACAGGACGACGGCTGCGGAGGCAGCGACCACGATGGTGACGGTCTTTTGGTGCGCTGCATCGGCCTCCAACTGGGTCAGGGCGGATTCAGCGCCGGTCAAGGTTTTGTAGTTGGTGACCAGAGCCTTCTGGGCATCAGTCAGAGCATCGTAGGCAGCACGGGCAGCCTGAATGTCGTTGGCAGATGCAAGGGTGATGTCGCCCAAAGCCTTGATAGAATCAACAACTGCATCGGCGGCCTTCTGGTTGTTCTCAGCCTCGGTCTTCAGCTGAGCCAGACGGGTTTCGGCATCGGTCAAGGTCTTGTAGTTGGTGACCAGAGCCTTCTGGGCATCAGTCAAGGCATTGTAGGCAGTACGGGCAGCCTGAATGTCGTTGGCAGAGGAGAGAGAAATGCTGCCCAGAGCATCGATCTTGGAGATGACACTCTTGAGATCCTGATTCTCTTCCACAGTAACGGCGCAGACAGCAGGTGCGGTGAGGGGATCGGCGTCGGTGGCGACCACATAGTAGCTTCCGGCGGCGTTGATGGTGATGGTGTAGCTTCCGTCACCCTTGTCAACAACGGTGAAGCCTTCGGTCAGTGCCTTGCCGGTGCTGTCATACACAGCGACGGTGGCACCGGCGTGGGCGGAGAAGACAGTGTTCCAGCTGGCATCGTAACCGGCCTTTTCCAGCTTAACGGTGAAGTCAACCACTGCGGTGGCGGTGTAATCAAATTTCTCGAACTTGGTGTAGGCATCGGACCAGTTGGTGCCATCGGTGTAGACGAAGGAAACCAGATGATCTCCCTGGGCTACCTGATCTTCCAGGCTCCAGCAAGAGCCGTTATTCAGCCAGTAACCGTAGGCAAAGTTGGTGTCGCCCCACAGCTTTGTCAGGCCGAGGCCGTACTGACCGTAGGAAGAGCCGTAACCGGCAGCAGCGCCGCCTTCAAAGTAGTTTTCGTGGGCGATATACAGAGCATCATCCACATCGAACATACCGTTGTTGTTGATATCGGTGACGGTGATCTTCTGCTGGAACACAGTCACATTGCCCTTGTTTGCGATGGTGACATAAATATCAACGGGGTTGGCGGTGGCTTCGTCCTTCACCTGCTCCAGCTTTGCCTCGGCAGCGGTAAGGACATCCAAATTGGTGACCAGAGCCTTCTGGGCATCGGTCAGGGCGTTGTAAGCATCACGGGCGGCCTTAATATTCTTGGCAGAAGAGAGGGTGACCTCGCCAATATCGGAGATCTGCTTGATGACAGCGTTGGCGGCGTTCTGATTCTGCGCTGCATCGGTCAGGCCGATGGAGAAGACATTGCCACTGTCGTTCTTGTAGTACAGGGTACCGTCGCTTCCGGCGATGACGCTGCAAATGCAGTATTGCTGCTGATTGGTCTCGGGGGTGAAGAGGGTGAGCGTCTCGGCTTCAGAACCGTCGGCCTTGGCCTTGATCACATTCATGCCACCGGGAGTTTTGTTGTAGGTGACATACAGGTAGACATAGCCGCTGTCGATATAGGCATCGGACACCAGCATAGAACACTGGGGATAAGCGGGCTGCTTTTCTTCCCACAGCACTTCCAGAGTGTCGGCGTTCAGAGCGACGACAGAATAACCGGTCTTCCATGAGCCGGCGGCAGTGTAGAGAACACCGTTGTAGATGGCGATGGTGGAAGTGGACTGGGCTTTTTCGTAAATGGTCTTTGTAGCAAGATCGGTGACTGCACCGGTCTCGGTGTTGATATTGGCCCGGCAGACGGTGGCGTCGTTGACCATCCAGTAGAGCTTGCCGTTGTCGTAGGACACGGTGGAACGGATCTTGGCGGTTTCACTGCACTTGAGTTCTGTGACCACATCGCCGGTCAGCTTGTTACGGCTGTACAGCACACCGTTTTCCGTGCCGTAGATCACATAGTTGCCGACCACCACAGCACCGGCCCAGTAGAAGCCCTTGGTGTCGGTCACACGCCATACCTTGTCGCCGGTGGCAGCGTCGAGGCAGATGAAGGGGGACTCGCTGTTGTAGCCCAGACCCACATAGATCTTGCCATCGCTGTAAGTAATGGGGGACTGTGCCTGCCCACCTGTGATCTCGTCGGTGTAGGTCCACAGGGACTCCAGGGTTTTTGCATCAAAGGCCTGAACGGTGCTGTTTCCCAGCTGGCAGAAGATCTTGCCGTCGGCGTACAGCGCAGGTGTAGAACCCCAGCTGGTGGCCTCCGCCATAGTAACTTCCTTGATCACGCTGCCGTCTGTCAGACTCAGCTTTTTCAGGGATTTGCCATACATAACGATCAGGCTGTCTTCAGCCAGGATCATGGGGCTGGGTGCATCCGAAAAACCGGTGCTGTGTTTTACAGCCCAGTTGAGCTTTGCTTCCTCCGCATGACGGGGAGTCAGAGCGTGGGTAATGCCGTTGTTGGCATCGTTGCCACGGAAGCTGGGCCAATCGGCGGTGGGGGCTTCTGCGGCGAAGGCGGTGGTAGCCAGGCTGATCACCAGCACCAGTACCAGAGCCAAGCTGATAAGTGTTTTTTTCATGTTTTACCTCCGAAAAATTTTTCTACGAAAAAGCAGATAATGTCCTGCCTGAATATTTGGGGATTGTACAGTCACTCCCGGCTGGGCCATCTGCGCAAGGAGGAACTTCGCAGCAGCCGGGAGCGGCAAAAAAACCGCCACGATCCTTGGGATCGTAGCGGCCGATTTTCCGTACAAAACCACCGAAAGCCATACTTGCAGCTCCGGTGTAGGACACCGTTTAAGCAGTTCTCCTGACTTGCGGATCAACAGGCTCTGTGCGGCCTTCTCAGCTTGCGCCAATGACCGACTTTCGTCTTGCACAGATCCCTCCACGCTTACAGTGGCGGTACCGTTCGTGAATTGCACACGATTCTCTATTCTTCCCCAATGCTGTTACCGCATAAGGGACACTTAAACTGTTATTTACTTTTCAATCACAATATAGCACCCCACCTGCCAAAAGTCAACTGTCATTTTTGGGGTTGACTTTTGAAAACAGTTGTGCTATGTTGAAAAAAAGTGCATATCCTTTGGAGCGAATGGTTCAATTGGAATGGGTAAATCCCAACGGTACCAAGCCGCCGTAGACGGACATGAAAGCCGTATAGTCTCATTGGTGCAAACTGAGAAGAGATATACAACAGGGCGTCCGGAGTCGGAATACAGACCTTTTGCTCGTACGCGGGACTCTTGGGGGCTGTCCGGCGGATTTTGTGTTGCCTGAAATGATGGAATGAAAAAGTCATCATTTGAGGCTTGCTTGTGTTGCAAAAAAGTCCCCAACCGGGGGCTTTTTTATTTTGCCCCTTTCGAAAAAGAAATAAGCGGGGGCTCCCGTTTGTTATTAAAACGAAAGAAGGATTGTTCTATGAATCGCAAGTTAGGTCGAGGATTGCTGGTGCTGGCGCTGGCACTGCTGTGTATGTGCGTGGCAGTTGCCTGCGCTCAGGAGGAGCATACTCATGATTTTGGTCAGTGGCAGACCGTTCAGGAAGCCAGCTGTACCGCCCCGGGCAGTCAGGAGCGTACCTGCGCCTGCGGCGAAAAGGAAACAAAAACCGTAGCCGCTCTGGGTCACACGGAAGTGGTGGATGCAGCCAAGGCTGCTACCTGCACCGAAGATGGCCTGACCGAAGGCAAGCACTGCTCTAAGTGCAACACGGTGATCGTCAAGCAGGAGAGCGTAGCCGCTCTGGGTCATACGGAAGTGGTGGATGCCGCTAAGGCTGCCACCTGCTAAGCACTGCTCCGTGTGCAACATGGTAACTGTCAAGCAGGAGAGCGTAGCTGCTCTGGGTCATACGGAAGTGGTGGATGCCGCTAAGGATGCCACCTGCACCGAGACCGGCCTGACCGAAGGCAAGCACTGCTCCGTGTGCAACACGGTGATCGTCAAGCAGGAAAGCGTAGCCAGAAAGGATCACACAGAAGTGGTGGATGCCGCCAAGGATCCCACTTGCACGGAAGACGGTGTGACCGAGGGCAAGCACTGCTCTGTTTGCGGCAAGATCCTGAAGAAGCAGAAGACCATCGAAGCCTTGGGTCACGAGGAAGAGGTGGACGAAGGGAAGGCTGCTACCTGCACCGAAGATGGCATGACCGATGGCAAGCACTGCACCGTTTGCGGCGCAACGACCGTGAAGCAGGAAGTGATCCCTGCAGGCCACACCGTCGTGATCGACGAAGCCAAGGCGCCCACCTGTGAGGAAACCGGCCTGACCGAAGGTAAGCACTGCTCCGTCTGTGAAGAAGTGCTGGTGGCACAGGAAACCGTCGATGCCATTGGTCACAATTTCGTCGATGATATCTGCCAGAACTGCAAGGAACCCCGTTCCCTGGCCTTTAAACTTAATGCGGACGGCATGGGTTATACAGTGGTGGGCATTGGCACCTGTGCTGACACCGAACTGGTGATTCCTTCTGAATACAAGGGACTGCCTGTGACGGCCATTGACAGACAGGCATTTACAAAGCAGACCCAGCTGACCAGCGTGGTCATCCCTGAGGGCGTGACCAGCATTGGAGCATCCGCATTTGCATTTTGCAGCAATCTGAAAAAGGCCACGCTGCCGGAGAGTATCAAAACCATTGGCGTGGGCGCATTTAATTCGTGCAAGAATCTGGAAACCATCAACATTCCGGAGTCGATCACTAAAATTGAGGGTATGTTCTTGCGAGACACTGCGGTAAAGAGCATCGTTCTGCCAAAGAATGTGACCAGCATTGGTATGATGTCGTTCCAAATGAACAAAGAGCTGACCACCATCACCATTTCTGATAAGGTTACATTGATTAACCAAGCTGCATTCTTTAAGTGCGCAAAATTGGAGACCATTATCTTTACCGGTACTATGGAACAGTGGAAGACCATTGAAAAGAAGAATAACTGGGATAACGGCACCGGCGACTACACTGTTCGCTGCACGGACGGCGTGCTGGACAAGAGCGGAAATCTGATCGAAGAATGATCCTTTTCCCGAAAAGGGATAAAAAGCACCGGGCGGAGCAATCTCCCGGTGCTTTTTAGGGAATACAGGTGTTTTTGTATTGCATTTTTGGCATTTATGTGCTATACTAAAACAAATCAACATTTTTAGAGCAAAGGGTTCCATCGGAATGGGAAAGTGCAAAAAATGCACCGGATCCCAACGGTACCAAGCCGCCGTAGACGGACAGTAAAAGCCGTGTGCTTCATTGGCGCAAGCTGAGAAGGAGCACACATTCAGGCGTCCGGAGTCGGAATACAGGTCCCTTTTGTGCATCGCAGACTCTTGGGGTGGTCCGGCGAGTATTCTGCCTAGGCAGGTGCGTAGGCAGGTTTGTTCTGTGTAAAAGTCCCCAATTGGGGACTTTTTCTATTTTCTGGGAGGGTTTCATGAAGAAGAAAACCATATACAACCTGCTTATGGTAGTGATCATTGTTGCGATCGTTGCCGGCGGCGTTCTGGGCGTGGGTCATATCAAGGGCTGGTTTGACAAGGCCGGGGACGGTGCTGTGCTCCAGCAGATCGTGGGCGTGGTGCGCATGGAGCGTGGCGGCGTGAATTTTGTCGTCAAAGCAGATACCGTGCTGCGACCCGGCGATATAATCTCGGCGCAGACAGGAGCCACAGCCACCATTACTGTGGGTAACGGCTATGTTACCCTGGGCGGCGGTGCAGAACTGACTGTGGTAGACGCCGAGGATGTAAATCTGCATCTGACCGCAGGAGAATTGTTTATCAATGCGGAGGAAAAGGTGCGTGTCACCTTTGACAAAGGGGAAGAAAACCTGGAAAACCATTTCGGTGTCCAGCTTTCCACAGCCGCAGCCGGCAATGCCAACACCGTGCAGATCGACATTGCAGATGCGACCGCAGGCATCAGCTATCGTGTGGGAGCGCAAACGGTTCGGGTGTTCCGGGGGAGCGTGGACGATATCGCTGCCGGACAGGAAAAAGAATATGTAGGCGGCAAGACGACGGTTTCCCAGATGCATCTGGAAAGCCTGAACGATTTTGTTGTGGCACAGATCCGCAAGGCCAACACTGCGGTGTCCCTGTGCTTTACCAACAAGGATCTGGACGATTTGGCGCTGAAGCGCAAGCAGGAGATCCAGGATATGCTCAACGGCATCAAGCCGGAGCATGAGCACAGCTATGATGTGAAAGTGATCGGTGCAACCTGCACCGAGCCGGGCTGCACCGAGTATCGCTGCGCCTGCGGTAAATACTATACCGACAGCCAGACCCCTGCCACCGGACACAGCTTCGGTCAATGGGAACTGGTGAAGGAGGCAACCACGGAAGAATCCGGCCTCATGGAGCGTCAATGCAGCAAGTGCCAGGTCAAGGAAGAGAAAGTGATCGAACCTGTGGAGGTAGACCATACCCACAGCTATGTGAAAGAGGTGGTAAACCCGACCTGTACAGAAAAGGGCTATACCGTCTACACTTGTACCTGTGGCGACAGCTACCGGGATGAGGAAATCCCGGCTCTGGGGCACAAATATGAGACAAAGGTGGTCAAACCTACCTGCACAGTTCAGGGTTATACGCTGTATACCTGTGCCTGCGGTCACAGTTATATGGACAATATCAGCCTTGCCAAGGGACACGGCTGGAGCGATTGGACAGTGGTAAAAGAGGCCACTGTGGACGAAGAAGGCTTGCAGGAGAGAATCTGCAATGTCTGCCAGGAAAAGCAACAGCAGACCATTGACAAGAAGAACAATGTGGGATATGTCTATCTGACCATCCGCTGTGACACGATTTTGGACAATATGGACATCCTGACGCCCGGAAAAGAAGAATTTGTGCCGGCGGACGGCATCATTCTGCCCACGGTTCAGGTGGCCATCTTCGAGGGCGACACGGTGTTTGATGTTTTGGTGCGTGTTTGCGAAAAAGCGGGTATCCAGCTGGAATACAAGTGGACGATGTACGAAACTTACTATGTGGAAGGCATCAATCACCTCTATGAGTTCGATTGTGGCGGTCAATCCGGCTGGATGTTCAAGGTCAATGAATGGTTCCCGAACTACGGCATATCCGGTTATAAGGTCAGCAATGGCGATGCGATCGTTTTCTGCTATACCTGCAGAGGACTGGGCAATGATGTCGGCGCACCGGAATGGGAAGGTCACTCATGAGCGATGCATTTTCGAAATATCACCCGGCGGTCAACTTCCTGTTTTTTATGGGAGCGATTGGCTGCGGCGTGGTGATCCGTCACCCGGCCTATTTGGTGACCAGTGTGGCAGCAGGAATTGTTTACTATCTGCTGCTGAATGGGAAAAAAGGCTGGAAATTCATTCTGGGGTTGTTGCCCCTGTTTGTGCTGCTGACAGCAGTCAATCCGCTGTTCAACACTTATGGAGACCGGGTGCTTTGCCAGGTGTTTGGCAGGCCGTATACGCTGGAAGCGCTGCTGTATGGCGCTGCCATTGCTGGCATGTTCGTGAATATGACCGTGTGGTTCGGCTGTTATAACAAGGTGCTGACCAGCGACAAATTTACAAGCCTTTTTGGCAATCTGATCCCGGCACTGTCGCTTTTGCTGGTGATGGTGCTGCGGCTGGTGCCCACTTTTATTCGCAAGACGAAGGCCATCAGTGGCGCTCGCTGCGCCATTGGAAAAGGCGTCAGCGAAGGCGCAGGGAACAAAGAGAAGCTGGAAAGCGGCCTGACGGTGCTGGGGGCATTGACCTCCTGGGCACTGGAGGGCAGTGTGGTCACCGGCGATTCCATGCGTGCCCGGGGCTACGGTAGTGCCAAGCGTTCCAGTTTTATGCTCTATACCATGGATAAGGGGAACTGGATCCTGCTGATCGCACAGATTATTTTACTGCTTGGAGTGATCACCGCCGGGGCACTGGGACAGGTCAATGCGGACTATACCCCCACGCTGGCCATCGCCCCTGTATCCTGGGGCGTGATCGTCTATGCTGTATACCTGCTGATCCCCACTGCATTACAGATAAAGGAGGCCATTTCATGGCACATTTCCAGATCGAAAATTTGAGCTTTTCCTATCCCACCGCCAAGGGGAAAAAGAACCTGGACGGTGTGAATTTGACCATCCAAAAGGGTGAATATGTGGTGCTGTGCGGCGCATCCGGCTCCGGCAAGACCACCCTGCTGCGCCATTTGAAGCCGGTTTTGACGCCCCACGGCAAGGGAGGCGGTCAGATTCTATTTAATGGAACACCCATTGAGAAACTGAGCCAGCGTGATCAGTCTGCCAAGATCGGCTATGTGATGCAGAATCCTGACGATCAGATCGTCACCGATAAGGTGTGGCATGAATTGGCATTTGGCTTGGAAAGTCTGGGCACGGATCAGAAGACCATGCGTGCCCGTGTGGCGGAAATGGCTTGCTATTTCGGCATTCAGGACTGGTTCCACCGGGATGTGGCAAACCTGTCCGGCGGACAGAAGCAGCTTCTGAATCTGGCATCCATTATGGCGATGCAGCCGGAAGTGCTGATTTTGGATGAGCCTACCAGCCAGCTTGACCCCATTGCCGCATCGGATTTTTTGAATACCGTGCGTAAGATCAATATTGAACTGGGTACCACCGTCATCATTACGGAGCACCGTTTGGAGGATATTTTCCCCTATGCAGACCGGGCCGTGGTGATGGAGGGCGGTAAAATCATTGCGGACGACACCCCCAGAAATATCGGCAAACTGCTGCACCAGCAGAATAATAAGATGTTTGCGGCAATGCCCACCTCTGTTCGGGTGTTCTACGGCGCACAGGGAGAAGGAAATTGCCCCCTGACGGTCCGGGAAGGCAGAAACTGGCTCAGCGGCCTGTTCTCCCAGCCGATGCCTGCGGACTTTTTCCCCACCCAGGAGCCTGCGGAAGAAGTGGAAGATCCGGCTCTGGAGCTGAAAGAACTGTGGTTCCGCTATGAAAAGACCAGTCCCGACATTTTGCGTGGGGTCAGTGCACGGGTGCCCAAAGGCAGTCTTTTTGCCATCGTTGGTGGCAACGGTGCAGGCAAATCCACGACTTTGAAGGCTGCCTGCGGCATTTGCCGCCCCTATCGTGGCAAGGTGAAAATTTTTGGCAAGCCCATTGAAAAATACAAATCCGCAGAACTGTTCCAGAACTGCCTTGCCATGCTTCCCCAGGACCCCAAGAGCCTGTTTGTAAAAAAGACGGTCCGGGAAGAATTGGAAGAAATGACAAAAGATCGGGCAAAGATCCAGCAAACGGCTGAAGTTTGCGATATTGTGCATCTGATGGACAGCCATCCCTATGACCTGTCCGGCGGTGAGCAGCAGCGTGCGGCTTTGGCAAAAGTGCTGCTGACCGATCCGAAACTGCTGCTGCTGGACGAGCCCACCAAGGGCATCGATAGCTTCTTTAAAGAGAAACTGGCATCTGTATTGGGTCAGCTGCAAAGTCAGGGCATCACCATTGTTATGGTCTCTCATGATGTGGAGTTCTGCGCAAGGTATGCGGATCTGGTGTCCATGTTCTTCGACGGTCAGGTGCTGACCACCGATACCCCCCGCCGTTTCTTCGGCGCCAATAGCTTCTACACCACCGCGGCCAACCGAATGAGCCGCCATGTGCTGCGCAATGCGGTCACGGCGGAGGATGTGATCGTCGCCTGCCAGGAGGGAAGAAAATGAAAAAGTCCAATATTGCAATGCTTGTGGTGTTTTTTCTGCTGATCCCTCTGACACTTTTCCTGGGCACAAAGCTGCCGGGTCAGAGCTATTATCTGACAGGTACGCTGATCGTTATTGAACTGATGATCCCGTTTTTTATGGCCTTTGAAGGAAGAAAGCCTCAGGCCAGAGAACTGGTGGTCATTTCCGTGCTGTGTGCGTTGGCTATCGTAGCCCGTGTAGCGATCCCTTTCCCCAGCTTTAAGGCGATTTTTGCAGTGATCATGTTGGCCGGCATTGCCTTTGGGCCGGAGACCGGATTTATTGTAGGTGCAGTGGCTGCGTTTGCCAGCAATTTCTTCTATGGACATGGAGCACATACCCCCTGGCAGATGATGGCCTATGGTGCCGGCGGTATGCTGGCAGGTTTCTTCTTTGCCAAGGGCAGATTGCCTCGAAAGCCGGTCACGATGGCGATTTTCGGCTTTTTCGCCGTGATCTTGTGGGTCGGCCCGTTGCTGGACTGTTCCACATTCTTCACGACGGTGGGGAACTATCGTAATTTCCACGCGATCATGGGTGTGTTTATTGCAGGCTTTGCAGTGAATCTGCCTCAGGCCATTTGCACGGTGTTGGTGATGCTTCTGTTTGGCAGACCCCTGCTGGATAAGCTGGATCGTGTGAAGATGAAATATGGCATGATGGAGGAAGAAAATGGGCTTTGAAAAGTGCCATCCGGCGGTCAATTTGATCTATTTTGCGGCCGTCATTTTTGGTACGGTCACTTTCCAGCACCCGATTTTTCTGACCATTTCCTGCCTGTGTGCTTTCGCCTATTCCTCCAAGCGTAATGGCTGGAAAGCGGTGGCGTTTAACACGTCTCTGCTGATTTTTGTCGGAGTGTATGCCTTGTATTATGCTACTTTCCACCACTTTGGCGTGACCAATTTGGGCACATTATTTACAGGCAATCGCATTACCTTGGAGAGCCTGGTATATGGCCTGGTTTTGGGTATTTGTGTCGCCGGGGTGATGATCTGGTTTTCCTGCGTGTACAGCGTGTTTTCCAGTGACAAGGTGGTGTATCTGTTTGGCAGAGTCAGCCCCAGACTGTCCCTCTTTCTGGCAATTCTACTGCGGATGGTGCCCCGGATCAAGGGAGAAGCAAGAAGAATCAACCGTGCCCAACAGGGAATCGGTCGTGGAGTCAATCAGGGAAATGTATATCAGCGGATGAGAAACGCCATTCGCATTTTCTCCATGCTGATCTCCTGGACCATTGAGGCGCTGTCTACCGCTTCTGACTCCATGCGCAGCCGGGGAAGCAATTTGCGTGGCAGAAAAGCCTTTTCCATTTACCGTTTTGACAATCGGGACAGAGCCTATGTGATCGGGGTGTTTGCCTGCCTGACCGTGACCATGATGGCACAGCTTTTGGGTCAGGTGGATATGCAGTATGATCCCCGTCTGGTGTTCCCGAAGATCACGGTAATGTCCTATGTGTTTTTCGCCGGCTATGCTATGCTGTGCCTGATGCCGCTGCTGCTGGAACTGTGGACGGCTTACCGATTTAAGAAAGCAAGGAAAGCCCTATGAACAAGCATCAATTATATCTTTCCACCATTGATCCCCATGCTGCATCTGTGGCACAAAAGTACGGCCTGGGCTTGGAAATTGCGGAATATTGCACGGCACAGAATATGGACGAGCAGTTTCCTGCCATCCACGAAAAAGTTCAGAAAACCGTAAAGGATTGCGAAAAACTTGTATTTCATGGGCCTTTTAACGAGCTGTTTCCCTGCGCCATTGACCCCAAAGCCAGAGCCTTGGCGGCACAGCGGTATCGTCAGGCGGCGGCTCTGGCAAAAAACTATGGTGCGCAGAAGCTGGTCATCCACGGTGGGTATCATCCCTATGTGTATTACCCCCAGTGGTATGTGGAGCAGTCGATTGAATTCTGGAAAGCTTTTTTGCAGGAAGATCCGGGACTTCAGATCGTTCTGGAAAATGTACTGGAGAAAGAGCCTCAGTGGCTTTTGGATATTGTGAAAGCTGTGGACGACCCTCGCTTGAGGCTGTGCATGGATGTGGGGCATGTAAATGCCTATTCTCCCGTCCCTGTGATGGAGTGGCTGAAGCTGTGGTCACCTTATCTTAGCCATTTTCATATCCACAACAATGATGGCTCCTGGGATACCCACAGCAGCTTAGACCAGGGGACGATCCCTATGGCTCAGCTGCTGGATGCGGCTCAGACGCTGTGCCCGGAGGCTACATTTACCTTGGAATTGGTGGAAAGCGAGCCATCTGTGCGGTGGCTTTTGGAGAGATAAATATGGAACTGGAAGCATTGATTTCGGAAATCACGCCACTGGATGAAGCTGCCATGGAACTGGCCAGGCAGCGGCAGGCGCAGCTTGCCAAACCTCCCGGCAGCTTGGGACGGCTGGAAGCGCTGTCCATCCAATTGGCAGGCATTACCGGAAAGGTGATCAATACAATTGAAAAAAAGCACCTGCTGGTTTTTGCAGCCGACAATGGAGTGGTGGAAGAAGGGGTGTCCAGCGCACCCCAGAGTGTCACTTTGATGCAGACCATCAATCTGACACGCCACAAAACCGGTGCATCCACCCTGTGCCGGCATTTTGGTGCGCAGATTACAGTCTGCGATGTAGGTGTCAATGCGGATATTACAGAGCAGAAGGTGATCAATCATAAGATCGCCTACGGCACGCAGAATATGACCAAAGGCTCTGCCATGACCAGAGCCCAGGCAGAGCAGGCGGTGGGGATCGGCTTTGAATTGGCCCGCAATACAGATGCCCATGTGCTGGGCATTGGAGAAATGGGCATCGGAAACACCACCACCTCCGCTGCGGTGCTGTCTGTTTTGTTGGGGGCAGAGGTGGAAACAGTCACAGGCCGGGGCGGTGGACTGACAGAGGAAAGCTTCCGCAAAAAGAAAGAAGTGATCCAAAAAGCAATTCAGGTCAACAGCCCAAACAAAAACGATGTGCTGGATGTCCTGTCCAAAGTGGGCGGATTTGATTTGGCTGCCATGTGCGGTGCTTTTTTAGGAGCCGCAGCCAGCCATCGACCGGTGGTCATCGACGGGTTTATTTCGGCGGTGGCGGCATTGTGCGCTTGCAGGATCTGCCCGGAAGCGGTATATTATTTTGTGCCCAGCCATGCTTCCTATGAGATCGGCTACAAGCTGGCTATGGAAGAGATGGGCTTGCAGCCCATGTTGCTGCTGGATATGCGGCTGGGAGAGGGCAGCGGTTGTCCTCTGGCGTTTGAAGTTCTGTCGGCGGCCTGTGCAATCATGGGCGATATGGCGACCTTTGACCAGGCAGGCATTGACGACGGATACCTGGATGAAATTCGGGTAGGGGATCAGTTTACGGTGGAGGAACATCCATGACCTGTTTCATTTCCGGCGGTGCGAAAAATGGAAAATCCACACTGGCACAAAACCTGACACTTGCTTTGGCACAAGGCGGAAAGCACTATTATGTGGCCACTATGATCTCCACAGGAGAAGAGGATGACGAGCGCATTCGCCGTCACATCGCTGACCGGCAGGGGATGGGGTTTGAAACGGTGGAATGTTTCAAAAATATTCTCGATTGTCTGGAAGTGGCTGACCCGAATGGGGTGTTTTTGGTGGACAGTGTGACGGCTTTGATGCAAAATGCCCTGTTTCCGGTGGAAAAAAACTACGAGATGGATCTGCAGGGAGCCAAACGCTGTGGGGATGAGCTGGTGGCATTTGCCGGAAAGGTGCGCCACTGTGTGTTCGTCAGCGACTATATTTACGCCGATGCCCAGCACTATGATGAAAGCACCGAGGCCTACCGCAGGTGTCTGGCGGATGTGGATCGCCGCTTGGCGACCCTTTGCGATACGGTGGTGGAGGTTACTGCCGGGCAGTATATCGTTTACAAGGGAGAACTGCTATGAAAACCTATTTTCATGCCTTTGCCATGTGCCAGAGTATGTTCTGTGCCATTCCCTTTCCCGGAAAGATCTGGGATGAGGATGCAAAGGGGAGAATGCTGCTGTTTTTGCCGGTGATCGGGCTGGAAATCGGTGGGATTTGGGTGCTTCTCCACTGGTTGTGCGGCTATCTGAATTTGCCGACAATGGTCACAGCACTGGTGCTTTGTGCCTGGCCCTATTTTGCCACCGGGTTTATCCATCTGGATGGCTTTATGGATGTGACGGATGCAATCAAATCCTGGCGCAGCCTGGAGCGGCGTCGTGAGATCCTGAAAGACTCCCATGTGGGTAGCTTTGCGGTGATCGGTATTGTCATGCTGATTTTGGCACAGTTTGCTTTTTTTGCCGGGGCAAAACCCTGGGCAGAGCGGCTGATCTTACTGTTCATTCCGGCGGTCAGCCGCTGCGGTTCGGCGCTGGCAGTCACAGGGCTGAAAAGCATGTCTATCAGCCAATATGCTGACCAGAAAAAACCGAAGGCACACCTGACGATTTTGGCGGTGATGCTGGGGGCATTTTTGGCGCTGGGTTTTATCCTGTGCGGCAAATATGGCTTTGCACTGGTTGGGGGCGTGATCGGCTATGGCTTTGCCCTGCGCCGAGGATACAAGTCTTTGGAAGGCATGAACGGTGACATTGCAGGATACGCACTGACGGTGAGCGAATTGTGCGCCGTGGCGGTGTATGCGCTTTTGTAGGAGGAAACTATGGTTTTGATCATCGGCGGGGCTTATCAGGGCAAGCTGGATTTTGCGAAACAGGCGTTTGATCTTGCTGCGGAGGAGATTTTTACCTGTAGTGCAGGCAAAATCGATTTTTCTAAGCGGTGTATCGATCGGGTGCAGGCGTTTATTTGGGGACTTGAAGATCCCATCGGCTATTTCAGGGCAAACCGGGGACAATGGCAGGACTCCATTCTGATCCTGGACGATGTTACCTGCGGTGTTGTGCCCATGGGTGCAGAAAACCGTGCCTGGCGAGAGAATACCGGACGGCTGATGCAGTACCTTGCCGGGGAAGCAGAACGGGTGAGCCGGATCTTCTGTGGATTGGAGCAGCGACTGAAATGACGATCTATCTGATTCGACACGGAAAGACCGAGGCCAATGAAAAGCACCTGTATTGCGGCAGCACGGATATTGGGCTGTCGGAAAAGGGCAAAGAAGCGTTATGTAAACTTGAATATCGTATATCGGATGTTCGCCGTATCACCAGCGGAATGCGCCGAACCAACGAGACATTCAAGCTGCTGTTCGGGGATGTGCCTTTTGGGATCGAACCCCGGTTTCGAGAGGTGGATTTTGGCATTTTTGAGATGCATAGTTACGAGCAATTGAAAAACACCACCCTTTATCAGACATGGATATCCGGTGATAACGAAAATAACATTCCGCCCTGGGGCGAAAGCGGTGCCCAGATGAAAAAACGGGTGCTGGAGGCGTTTTCTGAACTTCAGGAAGACACGCTGGTGATTACCCACGGTGGCGTCATTGCCACCATTATGGAGCATCTTTTCCCGGAAGAAGGTAAGAATCGCTACCAGTGGCAGCCTAAGCCGGGATATGGCTATGCCATTTCCAATGGAAAATATACGAATATTCCATAAACAGGATGCCGCCCGGCATCCTGTTTTATGGTTGAAATACCGCATTTATAGTGATATGATATAGAAAAGGGGATGAGATGATGAATCGGGACTTGACGGTTGGAAAGCCTTCGGTGGTTCTTTGGAAGTTTTGCCTGCCGCTGATGGGCAGTATCATTTTTCAGCAGCTTTATAACCTGGCGGACAGCTGGGTGGCAGGAAAATTCATCAGCCAGAACGCACTGGCTGCCGTGGGTAACAGTTATGAGATCACGCTGATCTTCCTGGCTTTTGCTTTTGGCTGCAATATTGGCTGCTCTGTGCTGGTTTCTCAGCTGTTTGGAGCCAAAGACTACGATAAAATGAAAACGGCGGTGTATACTGCCATGATCTCCAGCGGCGCAGTATGCCTGCTACTGATGGCTGTGGGTATTCTGGGCTGTACAGAGCTGCTGCGGCTGATCCGTACCCCGGAAGAAGTGTTTGAAGACTCGGCAGTTTATTTGGATATTTATGTCTGGGGATTGCCGTTTGTGTTCTTTTATAATATTGCTACGGGCATTTTTTCGGCCTTGGGCGATAGTAAGACACCGTTTCTTTTCCTGGCGGTATCGTCTATGGCCAATATTGCCATGGATATCCTGTTTGTGACAGCTTTTCACATGGGCGTGGCAGGTGTGGCGTGGGCGACTTTTATCTGTCAGGGCATCAGCTGCGTGCTGGCGGTGCTGGCAGTGTTGCTTCGGTTGCGGAAGATCCCCACAAGCGGTGCGGTAAAGCCCTTTTCCGGGGTGCTGCTGGGGCGCTTTGCGGTGATTGCGATTCCCAGTACCTTGCAGCAGAGCTTCATTTCTGTGGGAAATATTATGATCCAGAGCGTGATCAACAGCTTCGGCACGGATGTGATGGCTGGTTACTCTGCGGCGGTGAAGCTGAATAATCTGGCTACCACTTCCTTTACGACCCTGGGCAACGGTGTTTCCAACTTTGCTGCCCAGAATTTGGGAGCAGGGAAGCCGGAGCGTATCAAAAGCGGCCTGTGGGCAGGGATCAAGCTGGTCTGGGCCATTTGTATTCCGTTGGTGGTGGCCTATTTCCTCTTCGGCGCATGGCTGATGGAATTCTTTATGGATCAGCCCACTCAGGAGGCCATCGGCAGTGGTATGACATTCCTGCGGATCTTGTCGCCGTTCTATTTCGTGGTTTCCACCAAGCTGGTCACAGACGGCGTTCTGCGGGGGGCCGGTATGATGAAGCAGTTTGTGATCGCAACCTTTACGGATCTGATCTTACGGGTTGCCCTAGCGTTTGTACTTTCCGGAACGGCGCTGGGGGCCACCGGTATTTGGTGTGCCTGGCCTATTGGTTGGTCGGTGGCAACGACGATGTCACTGCTGTTTTACCGCACAGGCCCATGGAAAGTCCGTAAAGACACTATACATAATAATGTATAAAGAAAGCAGAGTCATTTCGGCTCTGCTTTTGCGATTGTTTGCCAATGGTGGACAAATGTAAGAAGAAAAGAGGGGCTTTGGGCGAAGGAAAGGGAAGCGGCGGCATTTTTTTACGGATTTTAAACCAATTGTTAAAAAGCCTTGAAAATTTACATAAAATTCACAGAATGTTCAAACCATGAAAAGTGCACAAAAAAGAATAAAAATTAAGTGGAAAAACACAGGTTTTTATGGAACGCATGGTTAAAAATAACTAATACGACGAAAAAAATAGAAAAAATATGTACAAAATCACCAGTTTACGGACGGGGTAAAATGATGTAAAATAACATCGTGTGCGACTATACATACGGATGAACATACAGTTTTTTATACACGGACACTTGTCCGTATGAGAGTGCACAAAAGTGCTTGCAGGCAGAGGAGTTCTCCTGCATTGGACGCAACTAATAATCAACCGCAGGAGGAGCAAAAGTGAAAAAGAACCTTAGAAAGAGCCTCAAAGTCATACTGCCGCTGTTGCTGGTAGTAATGATCGTGGCTGGATGCATGGGTGCTACCGTGACCCCCGGGGCTGGTGGCGGCAATGCATTCACAGATGTAACTGGTACTTATAGTGAACAATTTGCTGCATTGATGAAAGACAATCTCAGTAACTCTGTGCAGAAAATTGAGGATAATTATGAAACGAGAACGGTGCTGATCAGCCTGTCTCAAAAGAGCCTGATGGATTATGCAGGTAAGCAGGATATTTCCTCTTACGCATCTTCCGAGAAGGGCAAGGAAAAAACTGAGAAGATCCATGCGCAGCAGGACAAGCTTCTGCAGAAGCTGAAAGATGCTGGCATTGAATATGAACTGGAGTATCGTTATGTGGCGGTGGCCAATGCCGTTGCTGTGAAGATCGATACCGCTTATGTTTCTCAGATCAAGAAAATGTCCGGCGTTGACAGCGTAGTTGTGTCCAAGACACATGCTGCACCCAAGACTGTGGAGACCATCAATAATGCCGGCGCTGCTGTGGTCAATGCCACCAGTGTTTACAAGACCGGCGTTTATGACTCCTCTCTGGCAGTCAGCGAGGGCCTGGACGGCTCCGGTATGGTAGTGGCTGTTATTGATACAGGTTTGGACTACACCCATTCTGCATTCCAGGATATGCCCAACGGTGTCAATCCCTCCCGCTTTACCAAGGAGTATGTTGCCAGCATCCTGGCAAGCAAGAATTTGAGCTCTGAGAATCTGTATCCCGGACTGGCAGTGGACGATGTATATTATAATGAGAAAGTCCCCTTCATGTTCGACTATGCAGACAATGATCCTAATGTTTACCCCTCCTATTCGAACCACGGTACCCACGTTGCCGGTATCGTTGCAGGTCACGACCCCAACGGTTACACCGACAAGGATGGCAATCATGTGGCTGATGAGTTCTGGGGCGTTGCACCGGAAGCTCAGCTGGTCATCTGTAAGGTATTTACCGATGATCTGGAGAGTAACGACCTGGGCGGCGCTGAAACCGAGGATATTCTGGCTGCGCTGGAAGACTGCGTCATGCTGGGTGTTGATGTCATCAACATGAGCTTGGGTACCACCTGTGGCTTTACCACCACCGACGATGGTGACGCTGAGGGTGATCTGCTGAATAAGGTATACACCTCTGTGGGTGATGCCGGTATCAGCCTGATCTGCGCTGCTTCTAATGACTATAGTGCCCACTTCGGCGGCACTTTTGGTACCAACCTGGCTACCAACCCCGACTCCGGTACGGTCGGTTCTCCCTCCACCTTCCCTGCAGCTTTGTCTGTTGCATCCATCAGCGGTAAGAAGTCCAACTATCTGCTGGCGAACGGTAAGAATGTCGTGTTCTTCCAGAATTCCAACGACGGAAACAGCAACCCCTTCGATTTTATCGATCAGGTTCTGGAGGAAGGGGAGACCACAAAGACATTTGAATATGTGGTCATTCCCGGTGTTGGTCTGGCATCTGACTACAGTGCCAATATCCAGAAGCTGGTCAAGGGCAGAATTGCTCTGGTCAAGCGTGGTGACTCTTCTTTCCAGGAGAAGGTAGAGCTGGCAATGCAGTTCGGCGCTGTGGGTATCATTGTTTATAATAATGTATCCGGCACCGTTCGTATGACCCTGGGCGATATCGATGATCCCATTCCTGCCATTTCCATTGACATGGAGTCCGGTGAGGCAATGGTAAGCGGCGCCACCAACCGTGTGGGTACAGTGGTCGTGGATACTTCCTATGCAGCAGGCCCCTTCATGAGCGACTTCTCCTCTTGGGGCGCTACCGCTGACCTGAAGCTGAAGCCTGAGATCACTGCCCACGGCGGTGAGATAACTTCCACCGTTCCCGGCGGTTACACCGAAATGAGCGGTACTTCCATGGCTTCCCCCAACATGGCGGGCGTGGTCGCACTGGTCCGCAGCTATGTGGTTTCCAACTTCCCTGAGATTGCCGGTGACTCTGTAAAGGTCAACCGTTTGCTCAATCAGTTGCTGATGAGTACAGCTACCACTGTTCTGGATGAGAAGGGTCTGCCTTACTCTCCCAGAAAGCAGGGTGCAGGTCTGGGTAGCCTGGACAATAGCCGTCACACCATGGCTTACCTGTGGACGAATAATGAGGAAAACGATTATCGTCCCAAGATCGAGCTGGGTGATGACAAGGATAAGAAGGGCGTTTACTCCTTCAGCTTTAATATTACAAACTTTGGCAGCAGCGAACTGTCCTTTAAGACCAATGCGTTGTTCATGACCGAAACCCTGTCCGTGGACGGTCTGGCTGTGGCCGAGCAGGCTTACCTGCTGACCGATGTGCCTGCACAGTGGGTGGTCAATGGCAAAAATGTTGCTGACGGTGCGATTTTCACCGTTCCTGCAGGTCAGTCTTATGAGATCAAGCTGACGCTGACCCTGTCCGACGCCGAGAAGAAGTATATTGATGACTCCTTCGCCAACGGTATGTTCGTGGAAGGCTTTGCAAAGCTGCTCAGCGAGAGCGAAGGCCAGTGTGACCTGGTTCTGCCCTTCATGGGCTTCTATGGCGACTGGTCCAAGGCTCCCATGCTGGACTACGATGCTTATGAGTTGGGCAAGATCGAGCAGGATGCTTCCATCCCCGATGATGAGAAGCCTCAGGCAAGCGTCTGGGCAACACAGCCTTATGTTACTTACTACGACGGTCAGTACACCCTGCCTATGGGCAGCTACCTGTACCTGCAGGATGAAAATGCTGACCAGATCTACGCCACCATGGAGCACAACTCCATTTCTCGCTATAACGAGTATTTTGGTGACGATTCTATCGACAACTACCTGACTTCTTATAAATTCAGAGGCCTGTACGCCGGCCTGCTGCGTAGCGCCCGTTATGTGAACTACAAGCTGACCAATACTGCTACCGGCGAGGTTCTGGAGACCGACACCGTTTACCGTGTGGGTAAGGCCTACACCAGCGGCGGCAGTGGTGCACCTGCATTCGTGAAGTTTGAGACCGATCCTACGGAACTGGGTCTGGTTTCCGGCGAGCAGTACACCATGAGCTTCGAGTTCTATCTGGATTACGAGAACGAAGATGGCTCCCGTGCCATGGAGACTTACGAGTTCTCCTTCTATGCGGACTATGAAGCTCCTGTGTTGCAGGATGTCCGGGTTCGTTACTACGATTACAAGGATGGCAACAAGACCAAGCAGCGTATCTATCTGGATATCGATGTGCACGATAACCACTACGCTCAGTCCGTGATGCTGACCTATCTGGATGGCAACGAGCTGAAAATGGCTACCGAGTATGTTACCCCCGTTCAAAACGCCAATAAGAACGGTACGACCACCGTTTCTATTGAAATTACAGACATTTATGATCAGTACAAGGATCTGCTGTATGTGCAGCTGGATGACTACGCTCTGAATCACAGCCAGTACTGGCTGAACCTGAGCAAGTGCAACCAGACACTGGCTCCTGACTACTTCGAGCTGGCAGATGGCGAAGATGCAATTGAACTGGATATCTTCGAGACCCATAAGGTTTCTCTGAAGTACGAGGGCGACGGTAACCTGTCTAACTTCGACTGGTCTTCCAACAACCGTGCTGTTGCCGAAGTGCGCAACGGTGAGATTGTTGGCCTGTCTGCCGGTACTGCCACCATTACGGTCACCGGTAACAGCGGTATCCGTCATAATATCAAGGTCACTGTTACAGAAGAGAAGACCAAACTGCCCATCCCCTCCATTTCCTTTGGTACCATTCAGGATGGCAATGGTTCTCTGACCAGAAGCCAGTCTTATGCTGCGGTTTATCCCGGCGACACCTTCCAGCTGAATGTCAATACTGATCCCTGGTATTATCCCGATGATCAGTTGACCCTGAAGTGGGAATCCACCAATGAAAAGGTGGCGACCGTTGACCAGGAAGGCAATGTGACCACCCTGGCCAAGGGTACTGCAGTCATTAAGGCCATCATCATGGTCGATGGTGCACCCACAGCTTATACCGCTACCATGACCTTGAGAGTTCAGGATCCCTTTGAGGTCAATGGCGTTACACTGGTCAAGTATCATGGTAAAGAGAGCATTGTTGAGATCCCCACCGATAAGAATATCATGATGATCTCTGAGGATGCCTTCAAAGACAACGATACCATGACCGAGATCGTGATCCCCAAGACCGTCATGCAAATCGGCAAGGAGGCGTTTAAGAACTGTACAGCGCTGAAGAAAGTCTATTTCGTCAGCCGTGAAGCACAGGAAATCGCCGATGCCGACCTGAGCATCATCTATCAGCAGGCCTTTATGGGCTGTACCGCACTGGAATTGGTGGACTTCACCAATGTCAAGGTCGTTACCCTGGGTCGAGAGTGCTTCCGTGGCTGTACCAGCCTGACCGAAGTGCGTGCTATGCCCAAGGCAACCACGCTGTATAACTACGCATTTGCAGACTGCACCAGCCTGCAGACCATTGACTTGAGCGGCCTGTATGTCTGCGGCGTTGGCGCATTCAGCGGCTGTACCAGCCTGACCAATGTGACCACTGCGCCTACCACCAATATTGGTGCACTGGCCTTTGAAAACTGCACCGGCCTGACCAAGCTGACCCTCAGCGCCAGCCAGATCGGCGACTATGCCTTCTATGGCTGTGCGAACCTGCGCAATGTGACTTTTGCGCCGGTAGCAGGGGAGACGAGCCTCTCCGCTGCCGTTGGCAACTATGCTTTCTACGGCTGCTCCAAGCTGACAAAGGTCACTTTTGCAGAGGGCACCGAGATTTGGTCCATTGGTGACTATGCATTTGCCAAGACTTCCCTGAGAAGCTTTACCATGCCCAATGGTTTGACCGTTCTGGGCGCTGACATCCTGTCCGGCAGCGATGTGAAGCAGATCGTCATCGGTGACGACTTCAACTTCGACTCCATCCGCTTGATCGGACTGGTGACTTCCGAGTTGGATGTAAAGCTGGAGGAAGGCTGCACCAAGTATGTCAACAAATATGGCGTGATTTACAGCAGCGATATGAAGAAGCTGCTGCTGGTGGTCGCCGGTACAAAGAATGTGACCATTCCTGAGACGGTGGAAGTCATTGGTGACTACGCCTTTGCAGGCAGCAATGTGGCTTCCGTGACCATTCCCGAGTCTGTCAAGACCCTGGGTGAGGCTGCCTTTAAAGACAGCAATCTGGTGAATTTGACCTTTGCCGGCGAGAGCAAGATCACAAAGATCCCTGCTTACGCATTCTCCGGCTCCAAGCTGGGCAACATCCGAATCCCTGCATCGGTTACTTCCATTGAGCAGAACGCTTTCGCAGACAGCAGCCTGGCATCCATTTCCTTCGCCGGAAATGCCATCACCTACATCGGTGACCGTGCATTCTACGATTGCACCAGCCTGGCTGAGATCACACTGCCCGACGGCATCTCTGAGATGGGTGACGGCGTGTTCCGTAGCTGCACACAGCTGCGTGATGTGACCATGCCTTCTGTTCAGAAGCTGGGCATCAACACCTTCTACGGCTGTACGAGCCTGCAGAGCGTCCGCTTTGGCGAGAACGCAACTACCCTGGGCGACAGCAGAACAGAGATCGTAAATCTGGACGAGAAGCCTGAGATACTGTTTGCAAACACCTTCTATGGTTGTAGCGCTCTGAAATCCGTCAGCTTTGGCGAGAAGATCACCCAGATCGACGACGGCGTGTTTGCCGGCTGTACCGCTCTGGAAACCATTGATCTGAAGAAGGTGACCGTCATTGGTGATGAAGCCTTTGCTTCCTGCTCTGCATTGACCACCGTCACCGGACTGGATAAGGTGAAGGCCATCGGCGATTACGCCTTCTACAACTGCAATAGCCTGGTAAAGCTGGATCTGGCCTCCGCAGAGATCATCGGCGACTATGCCTTTGCAATCGTGAACGGCGGCAAAGCTTACGCTGAGATTTCCATCCCCGTTGCCCGTCAGATCGGCAATATGGCTTTCTTCGGCGGCAACGAAAAAACTGTGAATATCCCCACTTCTCTGGAAAAGCTGGGCTACGGTGCCTTTGCTTACTCCAAGAGACTGACGGGCTTCACAGTCAGCGAAAATGACTTCTTCTTCCAGAAAGATGGTGTGCTGTTCAACACCCTGTCCGACGGCAAGTATGAACTGTGTGCATTCCCCGGCGCTCTGAGCGTGGGCGAAAGCTACACCATCCCCGACGGCACTGCCCGTATCGTATCTTATGCCTTTGCCGGCCTTGGCAAGAAGGCACCTGAAAAGGTGATCCTGCCCTGGTCTGTCAACTACATCGGCGTGTCCGCTTTCTATGACAGCGGCATCCGCAACTACACCTTCAACAGCATCAACGCTCCTGTCCTGGGCACGGAATTCCGTGAGGATGTGATCGATCTGATGGAAAATGCAAATTCCAACTCTTTGGCCATGGGTGAAGCCGCAATCAACGGCCTGTTCTACGCCAACTTTGATACCCTGATGGTCTATTACACCGCTATGCTGGGTCAAACCAGTGATATGGTGATGGCTTTCCCCGAAAATGGTAAGGGCTACGACAATTATGTATGGACCACCTACTTCGGCGAGCGCAACTCCCTGGGCATCCTGATGGACGACACCACCCGTGCTGCCATTGAGGCCATCAAGGCTCTGGATGATCTGGAGACAGTCAAGCAGTGGCTGAACTGGGAGGTCAACGAGGAGAACAAGGCAAAGGTCGAGGCTTTTGCAGCACAGGTCAAGGATGCAAGACGGTTGTTTAACAACATTTCCGGTGAGACCCAGATGCAGTTCGTGTCTGAGGAGCTGGCAACAAAGCTGTCTAACATCGAAGACGCTGTCCGTGCATTGAAGGCAAAGTTCAACATTGCTCTGGTCATTGACTCTTTCCGTTGGAACGATGACTACAAGAAGGAGTACAAAGAAGGCGAGTCCTTTGACCTGTCCAGTCTGGTGCTGACCATCATCTATGACGATGGCTCCACAGAAGTGGCGGATATGTCCAAGCTGACTCTGGTGTATCCCACCGAGCCTTTGACCCAGTACGATCAGGAAGTCCGATTCGAGTACCGTGACGGCAACAATGTTAAGACCGTGCGTATCCCCGTGATTGTTAAGACCGGCGCTACCGGGGAAAACCCCGGCGATCAGCCCGGTACTACCCCCGGTGATCAGCCCGGTGGGGACCAGACTGGCAGCTCTGACACTCTGGTGATCGTTTTGGTCGCTGTGGCAGCAGCCGCTGTTGCTGGCGGTGTGGTCGCCTTTGTCCTGATCCGCAAGAAGAAAAACACCCTGACCATGGAGAGCACTGAAACAGAGCAAACCGTGGAAAATGAAGAAATCGTAGAGACCGTGGAAACTGAGGTCAACGAGGAAAGCGAAGAAAACGAGTAAAACCGGCAGTATTTTGCGTAGGTTTGCGGTCATCGCAAGATGAACCGCAAACCTACCGGAAATAACCTCAAAAATGATTAAAAATGGGAGACAATCGCAAATGAGTAGTTTCGGAAAAAATGGAACGCCGAAAAGCGAAGCTAATGCTCCACACAAAGAAAGAAGACCCCTTAACCCCACAATAAAGTGGCTGATCATCGGCCTGCTGTGCGTTGCAGCTGTTGTGCTGATCGGTGTGCTGAGTTCCGGTGGGGAAGATGAAGGTGGCCTGTCCGATGTGAAAGCATACATCAACTACCATGCCAACGGTGGCGAATTTGATGACCATAAGTCTGACAAGACCCTTGGCTTTAAAGCAAATTCTTATCCCTTAAATATTGCCCACAAGACAGAAGGCGTGTCTAAGGGCAGTGCAAATCTGAGCGAAAGAACCGGCTACATCTTCCAGGGCTGGTACCTGCCCGTCCGGGACGCCAATGGCGAACTGGTTTACGAAGATGAGGCAAAAACCATCGTCAAGCTGGGTGAAAAGTTTGATTTTACCAAGCGTTTGGAGGACGATGCACAGATCGACCTGTATGCCAAATGGCTGAAGGCAGAATATGTTTCTGTGTTGCTCAGCGGAACCGGCTTGACCGATGCCGACAGTAAGACCTACCAGGTCGGCGATGAGATCCGCGAACTTTATTTTGAAAACAACAAGGTCGAGCAGTACGGCGGTTCCCGTCTGCTGAGCTTGGAGCGAGGCAAGTACACCTTTGTGGAATACTTCTACGATGAGGCTTGTACCCAGGTGGTTTCCTGGCCCATTCAGAAGACAGAGGGCGAAACCAAGTACACCATCTATGCCAAGTTTATCGAAGGCGACTGGGAGATCGTTGCCAACAAGGCAGATGCCGTGTCTATGTTCAGTGGCTTGTCCACCAAGAAGCAGTACTATGTGATCTCCGACATCGACATGGGTGGCGCAACGGTAGGTACATCCTCTTCCGTCGGCGCTACTGTGGTCGGTAATGGCTATACCATCTCCAACTTCACCGTTGAAAAGAAGAATGTGGACAACAACGGCACTTCCTTGCTGGGTGCAGTAAAGGCCGGCGCAAAGATCGAAAATCTGAAGCTGGACAATGTGAAGCTGAGCGTCAGCCTCAGACCCAATGTTGCCCCTGATATTTACTTCCTGTTTACGGAGATCGATGCCAAGGCTCAGGTTTCCGGCCTGCAGGTGACCGGTACGATGATCATCGATCGTCCCACCGGTGTTACCATCAACAACATCCAGCCCAACCTCTACGACAAGTGGATCATCGGCGGCGAGCAGTCGATTTTGGAAAACGGCGGCATTACTGTCACCGTTACCTGCACCATCGGCGAAGAAACTTATAGCTACCCCCTGACTCAGGGTTAATACATGAGACCGAACAAATAATTAAGGAGAGTATTTATGAACAAGAATTTTAAGCGTGTGCTCTGCCTCATCTGTGCTATGGTCATGATTCTTGGTGTCACCGCATGTGCACCCAAGGATGATCCCAGCAACACTACGAAGAAGTACGACACAGAGACCCGTCCTATGACCTTCGCTGTTGGCGCACTGGACGGCAACTTCAATCCCTTCTTCTACACCTCTGCTAACGACGGCAGCGTTATTTCCATGACCCAGATCGGCATGATGACCACCGACTCTGAGGGTAATCTGGTCTGCGGCAACAACTATGCTACCGTTTCTCTGGCACTGAAGATCACCATGTACGATGCCAATGGCAACATCTCCGCCAGCGGCGACAACAACGGCTACACCGACTATGAGTTCGTCATCAAGAACGGCATTAAGTTCAGCGATGGCAAGGATCTGACCATCAAGGATGTGCTGTTTAACCTGTATGTGTACCTGGACCCCCTGTACACCGGTTCTTCCACCATTTACTCCACCGACATCCAGGGTCTGAAGGCTTATCAGGCACAGGATCCCACGCTGTCCGATGACTCCGAGGTCAACTTCTCTGCTACCTTCTACGCAGATGCTCAGACCCGTATGAGCGCTATCCTGGAGTACCTGGACGGCGATGCAGAGTCCACCGAGCAGATCGAAAAGGATATCAAGAAGGCTCTGGAAAAGTTCAAGGAAGAGCTGACCACCGACTGGAACACCGTGGCCGAAGCTGGCCTGGAGTCCTATAAGGACGACTACTCCTTCACCGAAGTTTGGCAGGCTTACCTGTTCAACGAAGGCATCATCACTGTTCAGACTGAGCTGAACGACAAGGGCGTTACTGTTAAGAAGGAAGACCCCAAAACCGGCAAGTACCTGACCTCTCTGGACGATCCCAACAACGATCTGGCTGAGCAGATGGCTGGCCTGTCCTCCGAGGAAGAGATCAAGGCTAAGGCTATTCAGATCGTTTACGATGCCAACACCGGCGTCAACTCCAGCATCGCTTCTGTCCTGCGTTACTGGGCTACCGGCACCACCATGCTGGAAGAGTTTGCTTCCGAGGCAAAGTCCGAGTACTTCGCTGAAAACGGCGGCAAGGTGGACAGCATCTCCGGCATCACCACCTACAAGACCAAGGAATTCGATGGCAAGGATCTGGGCGAAGAGCATGATGTTCTGAAGATCCGTATCAACGGCATCGACCCCAAGGCTATCTGGAACTTCTCCTTCACCGTTGCTCCCATGCACTACTACTCCAACGCTGAGCAGGTCGCAAAGTGGGACGGCAAGAAGAACTTTGGCGTGGAATTTGCAAGCAAGACCTTCTTCGACGAAGTTCTGAAGTCTGCTGACAAGAACGGCCTGCCCGTGGGCGCTGGCGTTTACAAGGCAACCGACGACAAGAACAGCGAAAATGTTGATAAGAACGCTTTCTTCAGCAACAACTATGTTTACTTCATCAGAAATGAGAACTTCCAGACGGTCGGCACTGAACTGAACAACGCAAAGATCAAGCTGTTCCGTTACAAGGTCGTTAGCACCGATAACCTGGTCTCCGCTCTGAAGACCGGCGAGATCGACTACGGCGAACCCAACGCAAAGCAGGAAAACATCAACCAGGTCAGCTCCGTCAGCTCCCTGGGTTATAAGACCTATCGTACCGGCGGCTACGGCTATGTGGGCATCAACCCCAAGTATGTTCCTGACATCGAGGTCAGAGAAGCCATCATGAAGGCTATGAACACCTCCATCATCGTCAAGGACTACTACACCGGTCAGCTGGCTGAGCTGATCCACCGTCCCATGTCCTCCACTTCCTGGGCGTATCCCAAGGGCTGCACCGCTTACTACCAGTACACCACCAGCAAGAAAGACATTCAGGATCTGGTAAAGTCCGCCGGTTGGACCCTGAACAAGGATGGCATCTTTGAGAAGAATGGCCAGACCCTGAAGATCACCTTCACCATCGCCGGTGAGACCGTTGACCACCCCGCATACACCATGTTCGAGCAGGCTTCCATCTTCCTGAACGAGTGCGGCTTCGACACCACTGTTACCACCGATGTCAACGCTCTGAAGAAGCTGACCAACGGCGGCCTGCAGGTTTGGGCTGCTGCTTGGAGCTCTGCTGCTGACCCCGATATGTTCCAGAACTATCACAAGGACTCCACTGCCAATGCTCTGAA
Organism: uncultured Oscillospiraceae bacterium; assembly: GCA_964544505.1. GTDB lineage: Bacteria > Bacillota > Clostridia > Oscillospirales > Oscillospiraceae > Faecousia. The sequence goes on along the minus strand of CAZJCA010000001.1, from coordinate 59,637 downwards.
GAACTGGTACTGCCAGGGTATGCTGGACGATACTTCCGACCAGTTCACCTACGAAAAGGACCTGATCAACAAACTGGCAGACCTGATCGAGCAGGGCCGTGAGACCAACAACCAGAGCCAGCGTGCTGATATCTATGCAGAAGCACTGGATGTGGTTATGGATCTGTGCATCGAACTGCCCACTTATCAGAGAAACGACCTGTCTGTTTACAACACAGATGTTATCAATGTCAACACCCTCAACCAGAACCCCTCTTTCAATGAAGGCGTTGTCAGCAGAATCTGGGAGGTTGATTACAACTAAGGTTGTAATCAACACTTCACCAGAAAAAAGATAGGATATAGAGGCTATGGTAAAATATATTTTCAAACGCATTCTCCTGTCCATATTGATTCTTCTGGGTGTGTCGGTTATCCTCTACGGCCTGCTGAGATGTATGCCGCTGAACTATGTGGAGCAGAAGTTCTTCTCCAATGGCAACCAGAACATGGAAGAACACTGGGATAAATACTATCAAATGCTTGCCGATTCCAATCTGGCAAAATCCGATGAAGAGGGAAAATTCCTTCTGAAAAAGGATGCCGATGGAAATATCATCTATCAGAAAGATGAAAAAGGCAATGACACCTCCATTCCTGAGGTGGAAGAAATGCCCATTTTGGAGGGCTATTTCATGTGGCTGAAAGATGCCATTCGGGGCGACTTCGGTGAGTCCTGGAAATATGGTCAGTCTGTCAGTTCCGTTATCTTCAAAAACATGGGCGTTTCCTTTACGGTGGCCCTGATCTCTCTGATCCTGCAGCTGATCATTGCCATCCCTCTGGGTATCAAGAGTGCCTGCAAGCAGTACAGCAAGCTGGACTACTCTGTCACCATTTTGACCATGATCGGTATTTCCTTCCCCAGCTTCTTCTTTGGCAGACTGATGATCAAGTTCTTTGCAGAAGACTGGGGCTGGTTCCCGGTAGGCAGTATTATTTCTTCTGACCTGCCAGTAGGTGCAAGCTCCATGACCGTATTATTGGATAAGGCGTGGCATTTGGCACTGCCCATCTTCGTGCTGACGATCCTCTCCATCGGTTCTTTGATGCGTTACACCCGTACCAATACCCTGGAAGTGCTCAGCGCTGACTACATCCGCACCGCTCGTGCAAAGGGTCTGTCTGAGAAGACTGTTATCTACAAGCACGCATTCCGTAACACCATGATCCCTGTGGTCACCATGCTGGCAGGTACCCTGCCCAGCCTGTTCGGCGGCGCTATGATCACCGAGCAGATCTTCGATATCCCCGGTATCGGCAACACTGCCTATCAGGCACTGCAAGCCGGCGACATCCCCTTTGTTATGGGCTACAATATGTTTATCGCTGTTTTGACGGTGGCAGGTGTTCTGCTGGCAGACTTGATGTATGCCGTGGTTGACCCCCGTGTGAAACTGTCCTAAGGAGGTGCTGAGAATGAGCGATAAGAAACAAAACCTCCGAGAGGAAAACAAGGTGGAAACCGTGGCAGACGACCTGCACGGCGAGAACCTGAACGACAGAGTAAAAACCCTGTCTCCCACCATGACCGTGCTGAAGCGATTCTTCCGCTCCAAGCTGTCCATGCTAGGTCTGCTTATTTTGACCTTCCTATTTGTATTCTCTTTCTTGGGTCCCTTGTTCTCTCCTTGGGGCGAGATGGAACAGGATAAAACATCAAAGCTAGTCACCCATAAGTTGGCACTGGAATACACCGTTAATGGTGAGATCCAGTATGCTTATGACATCAAAGTAGAACCGACTGATAATAACATTAAAGATGATCCCTCCTGGAATCACTGGCTGGGCACCGATGAGAGTGGCAAGGATCTGTTCACCCGTCTGATGTACGGTGGACGGATTTCCCTGACCATCGGCTTGGTCGTAGTGCTGCTGGAGACCTTGCTGGGCGTGCTGCTGGGCGGTATTGCCGGCTACTTCGGCAAGTGGGTGGATCAGATCATCATGCGTATCGTGGATATCCTCTACTGTATCCCCACGCTGCCGATCATGCTGATCCTGTCGTCCCTGTTTACCAGCCTTGAAATCTACGACATTCGCAGACTCTACTACATGATGGGCTGCCTGTGTCTGATCGGCTGGACCGGCACTGCAAGACTGGTCAGAGGCCAGATTCTGTCCCTGCGTGAACAGGAGTTCATGCTGGCAGCAAAGTGCTCCGGCCTGTCTACCCACAGAAAGATCTTCAAGCACCTGATCCCCAATGTTCTGCCTCAGTTGATCGTTACCATGACCCTGGGTCTGGGCTCCATCATTCTGACCGAGGCAACTTTGGGCTATCTGGGTCTGGGCGCACCTCTGGGCACCGCTACTTGGGGCAGCCTGATCAACTACGCCGCAAAGACCGAGTACATGAACGACATCAACTTCTGGATTCCTCCCGGAATCTGCATCACTCTGGCGATCCTGGCCTTCAACTTCGTTGGCGACGGCCTGCGTGACGCTTTTGACCCGAAGTCGAAGAGGTAATGGAAATGGCAGAAAAGAAGAAAAATTCGCATTATATCTCCCGCAACGAGTCCAAGCGTATTGCGCAGGAGAATAAGGAAGCCTATCGCAGATATAATCAGAAAAAGAAAATGAAAGTGACGGAGGCTGACTACACCACCGTCATGAAAGACCCCACCAATCTGGTGGAGTTCGACAACCTGCACACCTATTTCTACACCGATGCCGGCACCGTGCGTGCCGTCAACGGTGTCAGCTTCAATGTTCCCGAAGGGGCTACCGTTGGTATTGTCGGTGAGTCCGGCTGCGGCAAGAGTGTTACTTCCATGTCTCTGATGCAGCTGATCAATGGCCCTACCGGTCAGATCGTGGACGGCGAGATCCGCTTCCGCACAAATGCCTTTAAGCGGGATGCCAAGGGCAAGAAGATCCCCATTCTGGGGCAGGACGGTCAGCCTGTGAAGGATGAGCTGGGCGGTATCTGCTTTGAGCGGGAAGAGAAGGTCTTTGATATTGCAAAGATGCCTCTTTCTGATATGCAGTCCATCCGTGGCCGTGAGATCGCCATGATCTTCCAGGAGCCTATGACCTCTCTGAATCCGGTGTTCACCATCGGTTCTCAGCTGGACGAAGTGTCCCTGCTGCACATCGAGGGTATCTCCAAGGAAGGCGCAAAGGCTCGTAGCATCGAAATGCTGACTCTGGTCGGTATTGCTGATCCCGAAGGCGTTTACAAGAAGTATCCCCACGAGCTGTCCGGCGGTATGCGTCAGAGAGTTATGATCGCCATGGCACTGATCTGTAACCCCAAGCTGATCGTGGCAGACGAGCCTACCACTGCTCTGGATGTGACCATTCAGGCACAGATCCTGGATCTGCTGAAAGCCATTAAGGAAAAGCAGAATTCCTCCATCATGCTGGTCACCCACGACTTGGGCGTTGTGGCTGAAATGGCTGACTATGTGGTGGTCATGTACGCCGGTCGTGTCATCGAAATGGGCACCACCGAGGACATCTTCGATCACCCCATGCACCCCTATACCATCGGCCTGCAGAAGAGTAAGCCCTCCGTCAACAACGATGTGGACGAGCTGTACTGCATCCCCGGTTTCGTTCCCAATCCCATCAATATGCCCAACTACTGCTACTTCCGCGATCGTTGTGATCGCTGCATGAAGCAGTGCGCAGGCGACTATCCCGAATTCATTCAGGTCAGCCCCACCCATAAGGTGTCCTGCTACCTGTATGCAGAAGGCAGAAAGGAGTAATGGTTATGTCTGAAAAAAAGAATAACATGGCCACTGCTTCTGAAGCAGTCCAGTTGGACGATGTGCTGCTGGATGTACGCAATCTGAAAGAGTATTTCCCGGTCAAGACCAATATGTTTGGCAAGGTGCTGCAGTCTTTGAAGGCAGTGGATGGCGTTTCTTTCACCGTCCGTAAGGGCGAGACCCTGGGCATCGTCGGCGAGTCCGGCTGCGGTAAGACCACCATGGGTCGTACACTGCTGCGGCTGTATCCCGTCACCGGCGGTGAGGTCTACTTCAAGGGACAGGAAGTCACCAAGCTTTCCAACCGGGAGTTTGACAAGCTGCGTCCTCAGATGCAGATGATCTTCCAGGACCCCTACGCCAGCCTTTCTCCCCGTCTGACGGTGGGTGAGATCATCGGCGAGGCCGCTCTGGAGCACGGTCTGGTGGATAAGGCACACTACCGGGAGTATGTTCTGGATGTGATGAAGAAGTGTGGCCTGCAGCCTCACTACTATGAGCGTTATCCCCACGAGTTCTCCGGCGGTCAGCGTCAGAGAATTTGTATCGCCCGTGCACTGGCACTGAAGCCTGATCTGGTGGTTTGTGACGAGCCTGTTTCGGCTCTGGATGTTTCCATCCAGGCACAGGTCATCAACATGCTGCGAGACCTGCAGAGAGAGCTGGGTCTGACCTATATCTTCATCTCCCATGACCTGTCTGTGGTCAAGCATATTTCCGACAATGTGGGCGTTATGTACCTGGGCAACCTGGTGGAATACGGTTCCAAGGAGCGGATCTTTGATAATGCATTGCATCCTTACACCAAGGCACTGTTCTCTGCTGTTCCCGTACCGGACATCCATGTGAAGAAGGAGCGTATTGTCCTGCAGGGCAGCATTCCTTCTCCTGTCAATCCTCCCAAGGGCTGTAAGTTCCATACCCGGTGTAACCACTGCATGGAAATTTGTAAGGAAGTGCCTCCGGAGTATCGTGAGATCGAGCCCGGTCACTTCTGCGCCTGCCACTTGTATGATGAGGAAAATAAGTAATTTAAAACAGAAACTGGCGTGAATAAAGTGAAAAACAGCAATGATCGAAATCAGCTTGGCACGGACACCCAGCACCTGAAAACGGATGAGCTTGACATGGAGACCACCATTGCCGATATGAATGTGGAGGGTATGCCGTGGTACAAGCCTGATAAGCGTGGGGGAGGGCAGGGAACTGAAATCCCCCCGCTTTCCAAAAGCGAACAGCGTGCTTTGGTGCGCGGTGCGCTGATGGCGGCTCTGCCGCTGATTGGAGGCCTTGTCTTGGTGCTGGCGCTGGTGTTTGGCTTGGCTTATCTGTGGCTTAGCTGAGATTTTTCGGTGGTTGAAAGACAATGGATCTTTTTCGGCCCGAGAAATACAGTGAAACTGTCTTTCAAAGATTGAAAAATCTGTTCCGAATTTGGCGTAGCCTTCTTCGGAATGCTTAAGAAAGGTATGGTTACATACAGACATGAAAAGAAAATTTATTTTTCGTACATTGATTTGTTTGCTGGCACTGGCAATGCTGCTAACTGCCTGCGACAATAATACACCCGGTGGTACGACCACCGGTGATGCACCCAGCGGCACGACCACAGCGCCGATCGTGGATACCACGGCACCCGTTAATCCCAATCCTCCGGTTAAGGAAGATGGATTCCTGGTCACTTTTAAGGATACAGCTGCTGCATCCATTGAAAGCAACCTAGAGCTGGGTAAGCGCATTGATGCCGGTACGGTCATCAGTTTTACTGTGAAGATTTCCGACCTTTATCAAGGTACTCCTGTTGTTCGCGCAGGCGAGCAGGAGCTGACTGCCAATGAGCAGGGAATGTACTCTTTCACAGTAGAGGCCGATACTGTCATTACCATTGAGGGCTTGACCTTGAAGTCCTCTGAAATGGATGGCGAGGGTACTTCTGACGATCCTTTCCTGGTCACATCTCCTCTGGATATGCTCTATATTGCCGAGCAGGTCAATAAGGGCAATACCACCTATGTTGCCGGCTTCTACAAGCTGCAGAATGACCTGGACTTTAAGGGCATGGAAATGTCCATCATCGGTGACGGTTCCACTGACGCTGCGGTCTTTGCCGGTTATTTCGACGGCAACGGTCACACGATCTCCAACTATCGCATCGTCTCCAGCAGCACGCAGTATGTGGGTCTGTTTGGTGTGCTGCAGGCCGATATGACCGGCAGCGGCGGCGGTTCCATTTACAATCTGCACCTGAAGGACTTTACCGTGGAATGTGATGCTGCCGGAATGGGCTGCTTCGTCGGTTCTATGGTGGGTTATGGCATGGGCGGCAACCTGGTGCTGTGCTCTGCACAGGGTGGCCAGATCAATGTGTATGCTGATAACAACAGCTTCTCCTATGTAGGCGGTTTGGTTGGTATTCAGCAGGCAATGGATTACAACTCCTATGCTTTCTACTCTTCCGTTTCTTACTGTAACAGCGATGTTCAGATCAACTGTAACAGTGGCCTGGTGTATGCCGCAGGCGGCATCGCAGGCTATGTGGCTGCATCCAGCGGCGGTGTGGTCGCTTCTCTGAACAATTGCTACGCAGTCGGTGATGTGTATGGTGCAATGCGTTCCGGTGGTCTGGTGGGCTATCTGGATTCCGGCGCATCCGTGATCAACTCCTATGCTACCGGTGTGATCGCTGCACAGAGCAGCTCCACCGATACGGTCAACTCTGAGGACTTCTGCTTTGCTTATGCCGGCGGCCTGGTAGGCTATGCGGAGGCAGACAGCGTTATCGCGGAATGCTTCTCCACCGCACAGATGCAGGCAATTGCTGCTATGGGTGCAGAGTATCAGGTGACCAGTGGCCTGCTGGCTTATGCGGCAGAGCCTACGGAGTTTGATTATGGCCTGAACCGTGCAACGGTTTACAACTGCATTTACGCCAAAGATGGCAAGGATGGCGACATCGACCTGACCAAGGGCGAATACATCAAGGAAAAGCTTAGCTGGAATCCTCTGGACTGGAAGTTTGAGGACGGCAAGTATCCTGTGGTGAACACCGAGGATAACGAAGAGTTCTTCTTTGAGATCAAGATTAACATCGAGGGTAAGGAATATACATTCGAGCGTGATGTGTATATGACCATGCAGTTCTGGTATCAGTATGTGGAAGGTGCACTGCCCTCCAGACTGATCGCCGAGGACGGCAGCACCCGCATTTCTTATGGCTATTTCTTTGATAAGGAATTCACAATGCCTGTGCCGGAAAGCTTCATCCCCAGCCATAATATCACCCTGTACGCAGCGGTGGCAGATGTGGCAGAGGTAGCAGGCGAATATGATTTCGTAGTGGAAGGCGCAGCAAAGCCCATCCGCCTGACGCTGAACACCAATGGTACCTTTACTTACGAAGATGCCGGTACCATCGCCATGTCCGGTTATATCTACGACGGTAAAAATATTCTCTTTGAAGACTGCCGCTTCGGCCGCTGCTTTGACGGCAATGTGGAGCTGACGCACTATCAGACCTATGATTTCTACGCAACCGTGATGGAAGACGGTCGCCTGGAGATCGTCGGCGGCGTTTACAAGGATACAGAAAACTACAACCAGGACACTGCAATCTTCAAAGCAGATGCACCTCTGGTGGCACTGCCCCTGCGCAATGCGCTCAGCGGCAGTTACGCAGCAGGCAATGGCGTTTATACCTTCTATGCCGATGGTACAGCCCTCTATGAAGGCATCAACGGTCTGGAAGAGCTGACCTACATCCGTGATGGTCAGAGCCTGCAGCTGATCTTCGACGAGAAGACCTATACCGGCACGGTTACTGCCGATGGGATCACCGTCGATGGAACGGTGCTGAAGCAGCTGGATGCATTCAGTGGCAGCTGGAATGTGGACTCCAAGGCCAACAAGGTCTATACCTTTGACGGCGCTGGCAACTGGAGCTACAGCTACTATGGCTACAAGACCTCCGGTGTTAAGACGGTCTATGACCGTGCCAGCGGTACTTACACCATCGAAAATGGCGTGATGACCCTGAGCGGCGACTTCAGCGGCACAGCCCAGCTGAAGGATGGTGCACTGATCGTTACCATCGGTTCTAAGAGCGTTTCCTGCCATAGAGATGGCAGCTTCTACGGCACCTGGGTCTATCCCGACTATGGCATGACCCTGTATCTCAACGGCATTACTGCCGAAGGCCAGGGCACTGCCCGTATCGAGTACCTGTATGAAAACGGTACCATTGAGGCTTACAATCTGGTCTATGCACTGGATGAAAAGTACGCAGATCGTGTCTGCCTGTACTATGAAAACGACATCTTTGGCTTCTTGACCTACGTTCCCGGCAGCAATCTGATGCACGCTACCATCTATGTTGGCTCTATGGGCACTTTCATGTCCAATGTGAACATGGGCGGCGTGGATGACTTTGAGGGTCAGTGGATCGGCGATATCGAAGGCATGGCTACCTTGGAGTTCAATGGCTACGGCAGCTATACCATCGGATCTCTGATCATCGACGGCAAGGAAATTGCATACCGTTTGGACGATGCCACTTTGGAAGGCACCTTCACCTACAACGGGGTTGCTTATACCATTGCCTACCACGAGGAAGATGACACGATCACATTGACCTATGGCGATAAGACCGCCACTTACTGCCGCAAGGACGCCTTCGCCGATGTGACCTTGACCGACGGCAACGGCAACTTCTACACCTTCGACGGTAGAGACAGCCTGGCAGGCCAGGGCACCATGTATGTCAACGGCAAGGCAGAGTACACTTATACCATCTCCAATGGTGAGCTGGTCATCTACAAAGATGGCAGACAGGTGGGCGATATTTCCATTGCGGACACCGAGTATGTGCTGAATCTGCCCAATACCGCATCCACCAATCTGCGTATCCAGCACGCTTTCACCGGAACTTGGGCAATGTCCGGTTCTCCGGAAGCAAATCTGATCATCGGCACCATGGACCTGGAGGGCAAGCTGACCGGTAATGTCAACAAGAAGGATGTTGTCTTTACACTGGAAGATGACGGCGCACTGTCCTTCACTTTCCCCGGCAATTCCACCGTGTTCTATTTCATTCCTGTGGGTGATGATGCAGTCATCGACTCCGACAAGGAGTGGTATCTGTACGGTGAGCAGATCGAATGTGCCCGCATTGATGAGATGTACGGCACCTGGAAGAACTCTTTGGGCGCTGCATACCAGTTCGATGGTATGTCCAACGGCAGCCTGGTCGCCGCTCTGGCACAGGCCGGTCACATTGGCACTGAGGGCTTTGTTGGTAGCACTGCTTATGGCTATGCTTTCAATGAGGAACTGGGTCAGTACATTCTGTGGACCACCAGCAGCACCACCGGTGAGACTTTGATCTATCGCCTGAACTTCTGCGATATCAGCACTCGCCGTGCCTTTATCAACGAAGACGGCACCAAGGCCTTTACCGTGGAAGAGGGCGACCGCCTGTACAACATGGAAGTCCAGGATGAGGAAACGGACATTACCTATCAGTTTGACGGCTTCGGCACAGTCACGACCTCCGACGGAAAAACCTACACCTACAAACTGGCAAATGCCATCGATTACGAGAAGGGCATTGCCATCGCCAATATCACCATCGACGGTGAAACTTGGCAAGCAACCATCGATTTCAGCGATTCGACCAACCCCACCATTACTTTGGAAAAGAAGTAATGGCCTGTGAAGCGTGAACATTTCGTTCAGAAAGGATAATCGCGTATGAAAAACTTAATTACAAAGCGTTTGCTCGCGTTGGTTCTCGCAGCGGTCATGCTCCTGTCTCTGGGGCTGACCGGCTGCGTCCCTGCGGATAGCACCCACAGCAGCGATAGCACGACAGCAACCCCCAGTGGTTCTACTGCTCCTGAGGGCTCGGTACTGTACACCATTACCGCAAAGGGTCAGGGCGGCATGCTTCTGCCCAATGTCACTGTTAGCCTGACGGATATTCAAGGCAAGGAGGCAGCTTCCGGCAAGACCGACGAGAAGGGCCAGTTCTCTGCTTGGCTGTATCCTGCACAGTATACCGTCAAGATCACCGATGGTCTGAAAGCCGGCTACACCGCCGTTGAGACCAAGACCACCGAAGCAGGTGGCATGTTTGATGCCATCGCCAATACCTCCGTTGTCACCGACAAGTACCCCGAGCAGCCCAAAAGCTATACGCTGGGTGATGTTATGTATGATTTTGCTTTCGTGAATGCAGAGGGCAAGGAAGTAAAGCTGTCCGAGTTGCTGCAGACCAAGAAGCTGATCATCATCAACTTCTGGGCTACCTGGTGCAGCCCCTGTAAGCGTGAATTCCCCGCCATCCAGGAAGCTTATGAAGCTTACGGTGATGATGTGGAGATCATTGCATTCAGCACATCCGACACCGCCTCCAAGTGCGAGAGCTTTAAGGAAGAAAACGGCTACACCTTCAACATGGTTCCCGATTTCGGCCTGTACAGCCGCTTCAACGGTTTCCACGGCGGCGCATCCATTCCCTGCACTGTGTTTGTTGACCGTTACGGCGTTATCAACAACTACATGGTCGGCGGCGATGACGATGTGGAAGCATGGAAGCATGAGATGGAGTTCTACTGCTCCGATAACTATGTGCAGAACACTGACTCCGGCTATCAGGAGCCCAGTGATGAGCCTGTGATCGAGAAGCCCAATGTGCAGATGCCTGAGTCTTCCAAGATCGAGGCTGCTGTCAACGGCACCAACTCCGACGGTACCAAGTTCAACGGCACTTACACCGCTTCCGAAGACGAGTATGTCTGGCCTTGGGTGGTCACGGAAGACGGCAAGGCCATGGAGCCTTCCAACTACGGTAAGGACGCTACCAATGCCATGATCAGCATGGAGCTGGACTTCAAGAAGGGCCAGATCTTTGCCTTTGACTATGAGTTCTCCATCGACTATGACCAGTATGGCTCTCAGATCTATGACTTCCTGGCTGTGTATGTAGATGGTCATGTGATGAAGACCCTGTACACAAAACAGAACGGCAAGGTCACCTGCTACGCTTACACGCCTGTGGAGGCTGGCAAGCACTCCGTTACCCTGGTCTATTCCAAGGACGACTCCACTTGGGAGCTGATGAATGCCGGCAAGGAATTTGTCCATGTCAGCAATCTGCGCATGATTTCCGTGGAGGACATGGTCGCTGCTGGTGAATCCCTGAATGTGTGGACACCTGCTGCTGATGTTATAGCCGGTGAGAATGCTTCCACCAGCTACGAAAACTATGTGGATGTGGTGATGGGCAGCGACGGCTACTACCATGTGGGTAGCGAAAACGGCCCCCTGCTGCTGGCAAAGCTGACTGGTCCCACCCAGTGGTCCTCCAGCTCCCTGTATGAGCTGGGTAATGCCGGCTATCTGAAGATCAACGGCGTTGACTACTTTACAATCATCGCCGGTGACGGAGAGGCCAACACCAGAAATGACATGTGGCTGGAGAGCCACAGCGCATTGATCTACACCCCTGTGGATGAAAGAATTGCCGGTTTCCTGGATCTGTTCGCATCCGAACTGGGTGAGGGCAAGAACCATGACAAGGAATGGCTGGAGTTCTGCTGCTACTTTATCCACTATGGTGAAGGCGAGGGCGTGACCAAGGTCACCGATGTTCGTAAGGGCATTGATATCCTCAGCGCCTTTACTGCAACCGAGGGCAAGAACCATGCCTTCGTTAACCAGACTCTGGTTCCCAGAGGCCTGTTCTACAAGTTTGTTCCTGAAAAGAGCGGCGTTTACTCCTTCTATTCCATCGCCGAAGGCGCTGAGACTTCCGCTGCCGGCGGTGTCATCGATACCGAGGCATGGATCATGGATGCCAAGGGAGAGATGATCGACGAATCCCAGCAGGGTGCCAGCGGTCACTTCAAGATGTATGAGAACATGAAGGAAGGCGAGACCTACTACATCGTGGTTGCTTTCGCATCCACAGAAGACCTGGGTCGCTTCAACTTCATGATCGACTTCAAGGGCGAAGATGACGGTAGCTTTGATATCATGAGTGAATGCGCTGCCGGCTACACCTCCGACCTGGAGACCGGCGAGATGATCATCTGGCGCAACTACGGCTTCGAGGCTGCACTGGGTACTGACGGCTACTACCATCAGATCCTGGGCTACAACGCAGACGGTACTCCCATCCTGGATATGGGTGAGCATGGTTATGTGTACATCGACTTCCTGAAGTCCTCTGAGCTGATCAGCTACATTCCCTACAAGGATGACTTCTGTACTCTGAAGAACCTCATCGAAAAGGGTTATGTGGTCCGCAGCGAGAGCGGTGAGCTGGTTTATGTACCCAACGCTTTCGACTTCACCCAGCGTACCGACGACGAAGGCAACTCTCTGGCTTCTCTGGGTAACCACCAGGCCGAGATGGAAGCATACCTGAAGCTGGCACTGTCCGGCGACAAGAACGACTTCGATTACGGCTATGTGAAGGCCGACGAGAAGCTGGTCGAGATCCTCAACTGCATCGTTGCCCTCTACGGCGACCGCTGCCTTGACGAATGGCTGCTGGCTGCTTCCTTCGCAAAGCACCCCTGATCCAAACATCCACCGACCGATTGAAAGGAGTTTTCTATGAAGAAAATCCAAAAGTGTCTGTTGGCGCTTTTGGTGTTCTGTCTGGCTGCAGGCGCACTGGTCGCCTGCACGCCGGTAGAAGGCAGCAGCACCAACGCCAATAACTCCACCACGACCACCCAGACACCCACTCCGAAACCCACCGAACCCGAGGAAAAGGACACCTACACCTTTACCGTCGTCTACAGCGATACCAACCTGCCCGTTGAAGGCGTGATGGTGCAGCTGTGCTTGGGCGATAGCTTCTGCATGATGCCTGCGACAACTGACGCAAATGGTAAGGTAGAGTATTCTCTGGGTAGCTACGGTTACAGCGTGTACGATATTCACATCATGGCAGAAAAAGATGGCGGTTTTATTCCCGAGGGCTACAGCTTCGACAATACCGCTTTCAAGACCAACACCACCGACAAGACCTATACGCTGGTGCTGGTGAAGGATGTCTGTGAGCATGAGTTTGTCAAGGATGTCTGCACCAAGTGCGGTGAGGCAAAGAAGTATGCTTACACGGTTAAGGTCCGCTACGGCGCTCAGGTAAAGGATGAGAGCAAGCAGCGCTTGGCTGTGGAAGGTGCTCAGGTGCTGATCACCACCGGTACCAAGATGGTCGCCCAGGGCACCACCGATAAGGACGGTAACTTCGTATTTGAAGCCCCCAAGTTTGTGGGCGAGGATGGTTACTCCGGTTATCAGGTAGTCATCACAGACGGCATCCCTGACGGCTACTATGTCTTTGAAGACCTGCTGTTTATGGCTGGCGATGAGGAAATCCTCGTTGAGTGTTATACCAAGGTCGTGAATGATAAGTATACCATCTATGATCCTTTGAAGATCAACATTGGTTCTACTGGTCACATGGTCATGGATAAGAAGCGTTTTGACGATGGCGACGCAGATGATTTGACGGCCTCCGCTGAGGATGACTCTCTGTACTATTTTTCCGTGACTCCCTCCATGCCTGAGCATGTGGGTCACTACAAGATCACCATCTCCGGCGTGCCCGATGGTGTACAGATTTTCCTGGGTCACTATCCGTCCACTGGTGTTTCCGTGTCTCATGCTCCCAGAAAATATGTGACCGGTCAGAACCCCACGCTGGAGTTTAACATGGAAGAGCGCTACCTGAAAGACAGCACCGGTGCCTGGACTTATAACAATACCTGGATCTTCGGTGTTCGTGTTGAGGGCGATGCAAACTATCCTGTAGAATTTGACATCAAGGTTGAACGCGAACGGGATCTGATCCCCGGCGTGGACTATACTGTTACCCTCCGTGAGACTGTTGAAATCGTGGAAGGCGCCAAGAAGGCAGCAGAGATCGTCGGTGATATTTCCGACAAGAAGCTGACCAACCTGACCAAGGAAACTGCTGCAAGCGTGAACCTGGTTCTGGGTGAGGATGGCTTCTACCACATCGGCTCTGCTGACGGCGCGATCCTGATGATGAATTTGAAGAACTCCAATCCCTTCTTCGATGACGGAGAGGATGCCGGTGTTTCCTTCATCAATGTCAACGCCGTTTCCGGTACGGAAAATCTGTTGGTTTCCTACTATGTGGATGACCATTATGAAGTTAAGCTGTACGCCCAGATGCTCAAGGCCTATGGCGAGCTGTGCGGCGAGGATGGCTACTATCCTGTCAACGAGCAGCTGCACACCTTCCTGAAAGACTGGACCAACCAAAGAGTTGGCGACCTGTTTAAGGGCGGCCTGGATGCAGATCACGCATTCCTGCTGCTTTGCGGCTACTACGCCTAATCAAACACCAGACCCCACCTCTTTCGAGGTGGGGTTTCTTGCGACATGACTGAGGGACGCTGTGATTCCGTGGAACACGATATTTCTGATGGTGATGTGAGCATACTTGCACAAAAAAACAAAGGTCGCTCCGGTCAAGGAGCGGCCTTTGGGCGCATATCTTGTTTTACTCAGTTCAGCAATTCCAACGCAGGTGCAACAGCTGCCAGCAGGCTTTCAAAGTCGGCAGAGCCCTGAATACGGGAAATGACCTTTCCGTCCTGATCCAGCACGATGGTAACGGGCAGGGAGTCGGAATTACCAATGGCTTCAAAGACGGACATACCGGAGCAGGCGTTTGTATCATCGATGGCATAGGTGCAGGTGTGCCAACCCTTTTCGTCCAAATAGGACTGACCGGGCTTGTCCTCTGCAATGGCGATGATGGTCAGCTCATCCGGGAAGAGTTCTGCCAATTCTTCAAAGTGGGGAAGCTCTTTCACACAAGGACCGCACCAGGTGGCCCAGAAGTTGATGACGACGATCTTTCCCTTGTTTTCAGACAGAGTGAAAGAATTGTCAGATCCGATGACAGAAACAGTGAAATCCGGGCAGTATTGACCGACTTCGTAACCATATCCGGTGTCTTCGGGGGGGATAACGGTCTCACCGTGGAAATTATAGTACCAGATGGCAGTACCCAGTACAGCCACAGCCAGCACAGCAGCTACGATTTGGCAGATCTTTCTGCGCTTTTGCAGCTTATTGTTGTGGGCTTCGACCTGGGCGATTTCCTCAGCGGTGGCATCCTTTTTGATACCGGAGGTGGGGTCAGCAACAAAGAACTTCGAGCCGTTCCAGCGGATCGCCTGGGTGGGGCAGACGGAAATACACTTGCCGCAGTGGATGCATTCGTGGTCGCCGACATGGCGGATATCCATCTGGCACTGCTCTACGCACTTGCCGCAGGAAACGCACTTGTCTTCATCCAGCTTCACGCCCAGCAGTGCTACCTTGCAGAAGAAACCGTAGATGGCACCCAGAGGGCAGAAGAATCGGCAGAAGAACCGGAAGATAAAGATGGAAGCGACGATAAAGCCGATCAGCAAGCAGAATTTCCAGGTAAACAGGGGACCCAGCATGCCGAACATTTCGGCATTTTCCGGATGGATCAGCAGGCCGATGGCACCGAACAGAATGCCGTCGGGGCAGATGTACTTACAGAAGCCGGGTACGGCCAGTTTGCTGGAATAGGCCATGGTGACCAGAACCACCAGCGCACCGAGGATCACATATTTGAAATACGAAAGAACTTTTGTGACCTTGTTTTTCTTCAGCTTGGGAGAGGGGATTTTGTGCAGTAACTCCTGAACCAAACCGAAAGGACACAGGAATCCGCAGATGGTTCTGCCCAGCAGCAGGCCAAACAGTACCAAAATGCCAAATATGTAGGCAAGAGAGGAAGTTTTGGAACTTGCCAGAGCATTTTGCAAAGAACCCAGAGGACAGGCACCGACTGCACCGGGGCAGGAATAGCAGTTCAGACCGGGCACACAGAAATTTTTCGTGTCGCCTTTGTAGATCTCGCCGGTGACAAAGCCTTTTATGTTGGCGTTATACAGCAGCGCAGCGTACACTTGGATCAAGCGGCGCTTGCTGGGTTTATGACGGATGAGCCAACCTTTCAATCCGTTTACATTCTTTTCATTATCCAAGGCCAATACACTCCGTACAAATTTTTGTTGCTTTGATGAAAACTTCTTGCATGCTGCCGTTCTGTGTGCCCAAAATGAACAGGGCAACACCGATCACCAGCAGTGTCAGGCGTGCTACCAAAAGAATGGGGGCTTTTTTCTTCTCAGATTTTGCTGTGCGTTCACCGGCTGCGATCGCTGCTTTCAGGGCAGTGCTTTCCTTCTTCATCATGGCGTGCTGCACATAAACATAGGCAATAGAGCCGCCCAACAGCACCAGTATAAAGGGCAGTGCATACAGCACAGCGGCTGCCACCTCAGCGTTGATATCCTTGCTGGGGAAGTGGGAGAAGTCTGCAAAGTACAAAAACGGGATCAGCAGGCACACCAGGGCGATCACTGCCACGGCAGCGGTCAAGATCCGGGATTGCTTGCGAATGTGCTGATACTGGGCAACAGAAAGCCGGAAGTCCTCTTCCTGACCGTCCTTAGCGGTGGCAGGCAGCCGGGAGCGGCTGACTTTCAGCTTTTCGTGGAGCATCACATCCGGGTCTCGCTTGCCGGCAGGGGAGACAGGGTGGACGATGGCAATGATGATCGCACCGACAACAGCAGCCAACCAAATGCAGACATAGGGCGCCAGTTTACTCAGCCTTGCACCGGCGATTTCTCTGGAGTAGATGGGGATGCTTTTCACCGCTACGGCAACCTTCACATCTGTGAGAATGTCGCTCCAGCCCTCTTTTTCTGCCTGGGCAAGAACTTCTGCTCTGGCAGCATCTCTTGCTTCCAGGGCGCTGAAGTAGATGTCAGCGGTCTGGAGAATGAACAGGCATCCTAACAGGATGGTAAGAACCAGAAAGAAGATACCGTAGGAGCGGTTTATGGAAAATGTTCGCTTTTCAGGCATAAAAAAAGTCCTTTCCTCTTGCTTGTATTTAACTTTTATATCATATCATCTCACCGGGGAAAACTCAAGTATATTTATGAGCAAAATCGGCATTTTTTGCACTGCTACCTAAAATGTGAACAATTATTTTCCAAAAAATGAACAAAAAAGACGGATGTTTTTGACAAGAAAACACGATAGGCAAATTGTGTTCATTTGCGACAAAACACCTTGACAGAGGGTGTGACAATTGTGTATAATCCATGAAAGGGGGTAACTGTGAGAGAAACAATTTTCTGTTGACAGTCTCCTTCAAACCATGAAAGGTGGAACAAAAAATGAAACAAATTAAGAAAAGGTTGGCGCTGGTCACAACGCTGGCAACCCTGTCTGCGGTTGTGCTACTGACGGCTTGCGTAAACAATCAGCCCACAAACTCGGATAATAATACGACTGATAATACGACGCAGACCTGTACGCAGCACGTGGAGAATGTGTTGAAAGGCAAACTGCCTACTTGTACAGAAACCGGCTTGACTGAAGGAAAAAGCTGTTCCGTCTGTGGTGAGATTCTGGTAAAGCAGGAGACCATCCCCGCTCGTGGTCACACGGAAGCAGTGCATGAGGGTTTCGCAGCCACCTGCACGGAAAAGGGATTGACCGATGGCAAGCACTGCTCTGTTTGTAATGAAGTAACTACGGAAAGGAAAACAATTCCTGCGCTGGGACATACGGAAGTCGTAGATGCTGGTTTTGCAGCCACCTGCACGGAAAAGGGATTGACCGATGGCAAGCACTGCTCTGTTTGTAATGAAGTAATTACAGCTCAGAACGAAATCGCTGCGCTGGGACATACGGTAGTGACCGATCCTGCTGTGGCTGCCACCTGTACTACCGCCGGCAAAACCGAAGGCAAGCACTGTTCCGTGTGTAATACAGTACTGGTAGAACAGAAGGGCGTTTCTGCAATGGGACATGCGAAGGTCAAAGACCCTGCTGTAGGTGCTACCTGCACCAAAGAGGGCCTGACCGAAGGTGAACATTGTTCTGTCTGTAATAAAAAGCTGATTGAGCAGCAGAGTGTTGCTGCGCTTGGACATAAGTGGGACACCTGGACTGTAACAAAGGAAGCTACCACTGAAGAAAATGGTGAAGAGATTCGTATCTGCACCAACGCCGGATGCACCGAGTCCCAGAAGCGTGACATTCCCAAACTGACCGTCAACGAGCCGAACGGCCATGTGTGGGATGAGGGCACCGTTACCAAGGAAGCTACCTGCACAGAGGCAGGCAACAAGCATTTTAAGTGTACCAACGAGAATTGTACGGCGTCTAAGGACGAAATGATCTCTGCACTGGGGCATGATGAAGAATCCCTCAGCGCAGTGAACGCTACCTGCACCGAAACCGGTCTGACGGAAGGCAAGCGCTGTAAAGTCTGTCAGACTGTGATTCTGGAGCAGAAGATCATTGATGCGCTGGGACACACAGAGGTGATCGATGAAGCCGTGGCACCTACTTGCACTGAGAAGGGTCGCACTGCCGGTTCTCATTGCTCCGTTTGTAACAAAGTGATCAAGGCCACCACGGAAATTGCCGCCAACGGTCACGACTATGGCGACTGGACTGTGACGAAAGAACCGACCTATAAAGAAGATGGCGAAAAGACCAGAACCTGTTCTGAATGTAACGATGTGGATACGGAAACCATTGAAAAGCTGAGAAAGTTTACCAAGGAGCAGGAGGGAACCTATATCTGCATCTGCCAAGGCAAAAAAGAGACCTATAATTTGACATTGGTCATCAATGCCGATGGAACGGTCAAGTTGGTTGACGGAAGTGGAACATGGAGCGCAGAAAATGTAGAGGTTGTTCCGGGAGAAATCAACGATGGTGAGAAAGACAGACCCGGTTACACATTCGTATATTCTGAGAAGGAAGTGGGTACTTCAGAAGCCAGGTTCTACTTTGAAAACGCTACGATCCAAATTGACATCAATGGTACATTTATTCCCATGGTGAAGAAGACGGAAAGTGTCAGCTTTACGGCAAGCCAGCAGGGAACATACACTGGTACTTATTATGGATTCACACGGTCTTTGATCATTGAGGCAGATGGAACAGTTACATTTGTCTATGGTTACCGCGCAGATCGTTCTGAGGAAGAAACGAAGTTGACAGTTAAGATCAATTCTGTTTCCAAGACCGGGGATGTCTATGCCTTTATTTACAGTGACTATGGTGATAGTGATTTTCCCAGAGTGGTTCTCTTTGAGTTTACCGAAGGTGGAAAACTTCAGGTGACCGAGTATGGCGAGACTTACGAATTAAGCCGGGCATAATAACTTTATCAATTATACAAACAACCTGCCGGAGCAATCGCTTCGGCAGGTTGTTTGTATAGCGAAAAACGCACCGGGGGGCCGGTGCGTTTTTCCATAAGGAGGTATTTTGGGAAATTGGGGAAAAAGTTGAAGGATGGGGGAAATTGTATCAAATCAAGGCGGCACCCAGCTTGTGACAGTTTTCTACTGCCTCGTCGTCGGGGGCTTCCTGACAGATCACACTGTCACATACAAGCTTGGCACCAATACCTTGGCAGGTTTCTTCCCAGGTGCGCATCCATTCGCCGTCGCCCCAGCCGTAGGAGCCGAACAGGGCAATGGGCTTGCCGGAAAGCTTGCTTTCACAGCTGTCAAACATGGGCTGGAATTCCTCTTCTTCCAGCACTTCGGCGCCCATGGCAGGGCAGCCAAAAGCAATGGCGTCAAACTCGTCTACCATAGAGGGGGAAAACTCGCTGGCAGGGATCAGGGAAACGGTAGCACCGCCGGCTTTTGCGCCGTCGGCAATGGCGGCAGCCATGGATTCAGTGTTGCCGGTGCCACTCCAGTATACGATTGCAATTTTACTCATATTCTTTGACCTTTCAGAAAATTTTGGTATATCAACCGGCTACGGTCAGCCGATCAATATCGTTGGTTTTGGCGAATTGCTCGCAGTAGATCCGGGTACATTTTTTGTATAAGGCAAATTTCTTTTGAGCGGCGGCTTCGTCGCCGTAGACTTTCCAGCAACCCACGATCTTGCACCCTTTGGCACTGTTTTCGATGAAGCCCCGGACATCCTCTGCCGGGTAGCCCAAAAACAGGCCAATCTCGTGGGGGAAGTCCTCGTTTTGGCGAAGCCGCCGCATGAGCTGCACCACACAGCGGTCACAGCTGGATAGATCATATCCCCGGTCTTTTAAAAGGATTTCGGCTTTTTCGTTGGATAGATCCCGGGAGAGCTTATCCGGGCGATAGAGATAGATCAGTGCTTTGCTGTCGGAAAAACGCAGGGGAATGACCCGCAACCCTTTGCTTTGCAGCCTGCTGTTTTGCTGACGGACAAACGCCAGAACGGATCGCCGATCCTGGCAGGGGCAGGTGAACAGATTGGCGGTTTTCAGTCCTGCCAGGGTGGGAGCCCCGTGGCGGACAAGCAGTTCTTCGGACATATTGGTACGCCTTTCATTTTTTGGTTAGCTTATGCTAACTTGCGATTTGAAATAGTAGTTAGCACCTGCTAACTATCAGTATGATACACCATGCTGACCTGTTTGTCAAGGGGAAAATTGAAAAAGTTTCAAGTGCTTCCTCAAAGAGAATCCCCTCTACCGAAAGGAGAGGGGGTGGATTAGGAGTTATGTTTGATCTCCGTCACTCGATAGCCCATTTTCTCCACAACTGCTTTGAGCTGGTCGTCAGAAATTTCCAGAGTGTAAGATACGGTGGCGGCTTTTTTTCGCAGATTTACCTGGCAGGCTACATCATCTATGCGATTGATGGCGTTTTCAATCCGTGCCTGACAGTTTTCACAGTGCATTCCTTCGATGGTCAGCGTTTTCTGACCGATGACCGTACCGGTCAGTTTTTTCTGGGTGCGGATGGTGTTGCTGCCGCTGCCGCAGCAGCCGCCTCCTTTAAAATGTTTCCGTGTCCGCAGCAGTGCCAAGGCGGCGACGGCTATCAGAATCATAATTACGATCGTGTTTCCCATGATCATCGTCCTTTTTGGTTAGTTTGTGCTAACTATTATAGCACGATTTCCAGAAAATGCAAGAATGAAAAATCCCTCCGGCTTTCGCCGGAGGGGAAGAGGTTATTTACCGTAGTAGGCGTTGAGATACATCTGCCGGATCTCGCTCATCAGGGGATACCGGGGATTTGCGCCGGTGCACTGGTCGTCAAAGGCCTGCTCAGTCATTTCGTCCAGACGGTTCAGGAAGTCCTGCTCGTCAATGCCGTAGTCCCGGATGGTATCTTTAATGCCGATGGCCTTTTTCAGTTCATCGATCCTGGCAATCAGCCCTTCCAGCTTTTCAGCGTTGTCCTTGCCGGGAATACCCAGATAATCTGCCACTTCTGCATAACGAGCCAGGGTGTGGGGGTGGTCATACTGAGGGAAAGTGCCCATCTTGGCAGGAACCTCGGCGGCGTTGAAGCGGAGTACTTCGTCGATCATCAGGGCGTTGGCAACGCCGTGGGGCAGGTGGTGGAAGGCACCTAATTTGTGTGCCATGGAGTGGCAGACACCCAGGAAGGCGTTGGCGAAGGCCATGCCGGCCATGGTGGCGGCGTTAGCCATTTTTTCACGGGCGACGGGATCGTTGGGGCCGTTGTCGTAGGCCCGGGGCAGATACTCAAAGATCATTTTCAGGCTGCGAAGGGCAAGACCGTCGGTGTAGTCCGTAGCCATCATGGAAGCGTAGGCTTCCAGTGCATGGGTGACGGCATCAATGCCGGAGGCGGCGGTCAGCCCCTTGGGGGCGTTCATCATCATGTCCGCATCCACGATTGCCATGTCGGGCATCAGCTCGTAGTCGGCAAGGGGATACTTGACGCCGCTCTGCTCGTCGGTAATGACGGCGAAGGGAGTTACTTCCGAACCGGTACCGGCGGTGGTGGGCACGGCTACGAAGTAGGCTTTTTCCCCCATTTTGGGGAAGGTGTACACTCTCTTGCGGATGTCCACGAAACGCATGGCCATGTCCATAAAATCGGCTTCCGGATGCTCATACATGACCCACATGATCTTCGCAGCATCCATGGCGGAGCCACCGCCGATGGCGATGATCACATCGGGAGCGAAGGCGCGCATCTGGGCAGCACCGGCCTTAGCGCAGGCCAGGGAAGGATCGGGGGCGACATCAAAGAAGACCGTGTGGCGGATGCCCATTTCGTCCAATTTGTGCTCCACGGGCTTGGTGTAGCCATTCTGGTACAGGAAAGAGTCGGTAACGATGAAGGCTTTTTTCTTGCCCATAACGGTTTTCAGTTCGTCCAGAGCCACGGGCAGAGAACCTTTTTTGATATAAACCTTTTCGGGGGCACGGAACCAGAGCATATTTTCCCTTCTTTCTGCCACGGTCTTGATGTTCAGCAGGTGCTTTACGCCTACATTTTCGGAAACGGAGTTGCCGCCCCAGCTGCCGCAGCCCAAGGTCAGGGAGGGGGCAAGCTTAAAATTATACAGGTCGCCGATGCCGCCCTGGGCGGAGGGGGTATTGACCAAAATCCGGCAGGTCTTCATCCGATTTTCAAAAATTTCCAGCTTTTCGTTGGCGGTAAGGGGATTCAGATAGACGGAGGCAGTGTGACCATAGCCGCCGTCGGCGATCAGCCGTTCTGCCTTGGAAAGTGCATCTTCGAAATCGGCAGCCCGGTACATAGCCAGCACCGGGGACAGCTTTTCATGGGCAAAGGCTTCGCTCAGCTCCACGCTCTCCACTTCGCCCATGAGGATCTTGGTGCTTTCCGGCACTTCCACACCAGCCAAGGCGGCGATGGTGTGGGCGCTCTGCCCGACGATCTTGGCGTTGAGAGCACCATTGATGAGAATGGTGGAGCGGACTTTTTCCAGTTCTTCTGCGTTCAGGAAATAGCAGCCCCGGTCAGCAAATTCAGTCTTTACAGCATCGTAAACGCTGCTCAATACGATAACACTCTGCTCGGAAGCGCAGATCATACCGTTATCGAATGTTTTGGAGTGGATGACGGAGTTGACAGCCAGCTTCAGATCTGCACTGTCGTCGATGATGGCAGGGGTATTGCCGGGGCCGACACCAATGGCAGGCTTGCCGGAGGAGTAGGCGGCTTTTACCATGCCCGGGCCGCCGGTCGCCAAAATAATGTCAGCATTTTGCATGACCATGTTGCTCAGCTCCAGAGAGGGAACATCGATCCAGCCGATGATGCCTTCCGGTGCACCGGCAGCCACGGCGGCTTCCAGCACGATCTTAGCGGCTTCAATGGTACATTTTTTTGCCCGAGGGTGGGGGCTGATGATCATGCCATTGCGAGTTTTTAAGGCCAAAAGTGTCTTGAAAATAGCAGTAGAGGTGGGGTTGGTGGTGGGGATGATGGCAGCCACCACACCGATGGGCTCGGCGATTTTGCGGATGCCAAAGGCTTTGTCTTCTTCAATCACGCCGCAGGTCTTGGTGTCTTTGTAGGCATTGTAGATGTATTCGGCAGCATAGTGGTTTTTGATGACCTTGTCTTCCACTATGCCCATGCCCGTCTCCTGAACAGCCATTTTTGCCAGGGGGATGCGCTGGCGGTTGGCAGCGGAGGCGGCAGCTAGGAAGATCCGATCCACCTGTTCCTGGGAATAGGTGGCAAATTCACGCTGGGCAGCACGAATGCGGCTGATGGCAGTAGTCAGTTCTTCAGCATTGGTGACGGGAATATAGTCCATAAAAGATCCACCTTTCATTTAATCGATAATTTGCTACCGATATCTTTGTATTGATATAATAGCACGGAATAAGGAAATGTCAATAGGAAACATGAAAAAAACTTTATCCGGGAAGAAACAATTGACTTGAGCCTGAAAACATTGTAAACTAACAAAAAATCCACAGGAGATAAATATGAGAGACATTAAAATCATTTTTTTTGACATTGACGGAACCATGCTCCCATTTGGTGCACCCCGGCTTCCGGTTCGGATGGTGGAGACTTTGCATCGGTTGCGCCAGCGGGGGATCATCGTTTGCATTGCTACCGGGCGAACCCCGGTCACCGTGCCCCAGTTTGAAGGGGTTGAGTTTGATGCTTACATGACCTTCAACGGCTCGTTGTGCTTTGACCGTCGGGGGGAAATATACAACAATCCCATTGCGCAGGAAGATGTGCAGAAGATCATTTGCAATGCTGCTGCCATCGGTCGGCCTGTCAGCCTGGCGACTAAGACACGGCTGGCAGCCAATGGTGCCGATCAGGATCTGATCGACTATTATGCCATTGCCCACCTGGATGTGGAGGTCTCTGCGGAATTTGAACAGATCGCGCAGGGGGAAGTTCACCAGATCATGATGGGCTGCCGTCCGGAAGAGTATGATGCGGTTTTGAAAGGCGTCCAGGGGGCGAGAATTGCGGCCTGGTGGGATCGGGCAGTGGATATCATTCCTGCCATCGGCGGTAAGGGCAGAGGCGTTGAAAAAATGCTTGCTTATTACGGCTTGGATCGCAGCCAGTCCATGGCCTTTGGCGATGGGAACAATGACCTTGAAATGTTACAGGCGGTGGGGATAGGCGTTGCCATGGAAAATGCTTCCGATCAGCTGAAAGCCGTGGCGGCAGATCATTGCGGCTCGGTGGATGAAGATGGTATTTACCACTATTGCCTTGCAAATGGCCTGATTTAAAGCAATAAATGAGATGATTTATTAAAAAATAAAGGAGCAACATGATGAAAAAGATTTTAGCACTGACACTGGCACTGGTTCTGTGCCTGGGAATGTTGGCAGCTTGCGACGACGGTACAGTCACCGCAGACGAGGCTGCGAAGATCGCATTGAAGGATGCCGGTTTGACCGAAAGCCAGGCAAGTGTCCACACCCATGTGGGCACCAGCAATGGAAAACCCTGCTACGAGATCCATGTGGAAAGCAGCAATGGGGACTACACCTATTATATTGATGCCGAAACCGGAGCGATCCTGGATAAGAGCGAAGGCGTCCACGAATAAACCGTTTTATAGGAGAAGTATATGCCCAACGGAATGACAAGAAGAGAGCGGCAGCTCACCGACGAAAGCCACATTCGCCATATTCTGGACACCGCTAAGGTGGTGCATCTGGGCATGGTGGACGGGGATGAGCCTTATGTAGTGCCCATGAACTATGGGTATATCTGGGAAGAGGGAAAGCTGACACTGTATCTTCATGGTGCCCGGCGGGGGCGGAAGCTGGATGTGCTTCGGGTCAATCCCCGGGTGTTTTTCGAGATGGAGTGCGATGTGCATCCGTTTGCCAATGAAGTGGCCTGCAAATACGGCATGGCCTATTCCAGCCTCATGGGCAAGGGAAGCGCTGTGATCGTGGAGGATGTGGCAGAAAAGCAGAAGAGCCTGACGGTACTTATGCAGACCCAGGCAGGGAAAACCTTCACTTTTACGGAAAAACTGGCCGATGTGGTAGGCGTTATCCGCATTGATGTGGAAGAATTTACGGCAAAACATCGTCCCATTCCCAATGACTGAATAGAAGCTGCCTGAAATCAACAGATTTCAGGCGGCTTTTTTAGATTTGTGTGGAAAAATATTGACGGGAATGCTATAATAAAGAAAAAACACTTGGAGAGAAGATTATGGCGGCAAATTATCAAAAGGATATGGTGGTCTACCAAATCTACCCCCGCTCCTTTCAGGATAGCAATGGTGACGGTATCGGAGATATTCCCGGCATCATTTCGAGGCTGGATTATCTGCAAGATCTGGGGGTAAATACCCTTTGGCTTTCCCCGATTTATAAAAGCCCGGATGCAGACAATGGCTATGACATTGCGGACTATAAGGCCATTCAGCCTGCATTTGGAACCATGGCGGATTTTGACGAATTGGTGGCAAAGGCCAAAGAGCGGGGCATTGGCATCGTAATGGATCTGGTCATCAATCATACTTCCGACGAACATATCTGGTTCCAGAAGGCCATGGAGAATGATCCCATTTATCGGAACTATTACATCATTCAAAAAGGGAAGAAGGGAAAACTGCCCAATAACTGGGGCAATTTCTTTGCGCAGTGTCCCTGGACACAGATCGGTGACACCGACGAATACTACCTGCACCTGTTTGACAAAAAACAGCCGGATCTAAACTGGCATAATCCGGCAGTGCTGGAAGAGGTGGAGGACATCATGCGCTTCTGGTTAAAAAAGGGTGTGGTGGGTTTCCGCTGTGATGTGATCAATATTATTTATAAGAACACCCTGGCAAACGGCAAAAAGCGGCTGGCGCTGACAGGGCAGGAACACTATGTTTCCACCGAGGGCTGCCATGAGATCCTGCGCAAGCTGCGCCGGGAAGTGCTGGAGCCTTACAGCGCATTTGCTGTGGGCGAGACGGTGCTGGTGGACATCGCAAAGGCAAAAGATCTGTGCGACGAGGAAAGAGGGGAGCTGGATATGCTCTTCTCCTTTGAGCACATGGGCTGCGATGATCTGGGACTGAAATGGTTCAAGACCCGCTTAAAGCCCAAAAAGCTGATGCGAACTTTGGACAAATGGCAGCAAAAGATCCAGTGGAATGCATGGTATTTTGAAAATCACGATCAGCCCAGGTTTGTTTCCCGATTTACGGACGGTGAAAAGTATCGCTGCGCCTGCTCGACTATGATGGCAGGTCTGCAAATGACTCTGCGTGGAACGCCCTACCTGCACGAAGGTCAGGAGATCGGTATGGTCAACGGCGATTTTCAGAATTTGGATGAGATCCAGGATGTGGAAAGCCACACAGTCTGGGCGATGGCAAAGAAACTGGGAATTCCCAAGGGCCTTCGCTGGAAAATGATCCGCCGCACCTCCCGGGATAATGGTCGCACGCCGATGCAGTGGAGCGATGAAGAAAATGCCGGCTTTACCACCGGTACCCCCTGGCTGAAGATCAACAGAAACTATCGGTATGTCAATGCTGCCCGGGAACTGGAAGATGAGCGAGGCGTCCGTGCCTTCTGGAAATATATGATCGGCCTGCGCAAAAGCGAACCTGCGCTGGGAGATGGTGCTTACTACCCGGTATATATGAAACGAAATATCTATGCTTTTGAGCGTGTGGCAGAGGGAAAGCGGCTTTTGACCATCTGCAATCTCAGCGCCAGAAAGGTCAGATTGCCCAAGCATTTGGCAGCTTGGAAGAATGTGTTGGCCTCAAACTATGACCATTTGGGGGAAAAGCACCTAGAGCCCTTTGAGTTCCGGCTGATGCAGGAGGAGGTAGAATACTGTGATCACCACGAATAAAAAGATTTTCAAACTGGATACCAAGCACACCAGCTATATTTTTACCATCAACAGCCAGGGACATCCCTGCCATGTATACTATGGCAGCCGGCTGCCCAGTGCCGATGTGGCGGCTCTGAGCCTGAAAAATACCATTGGCTACGGCTCCTCTGTGGAATACACACCGGGCTATTGCCTGGATTGCCAGCTTTTGGAGTTTTCCGGGATCGGAAAGGGCGACTATCGTCACTCGTCGGTGGAATGCATCATGCCGGACGGTACTTATGTGACAGATTTTGTCTACGAAGGACACCGCATTACAGAAGAGGCCTACGACAGTAACTGCGGCCTGCCCTTTGCCACCGGGCGAGGGGAGACGCTGACTGTGTGGTTTCGGGATCAGAAGTTTAGAAGTGTACGGCTGTTTTTGAACTATACCGTTTTCTATGACTGTGATGTGATCTGCCGCAACACGGAACTGCATAACGGGGAAAATGAGCCGGTGCTCATCCGCAAACTGATGAGTGCCATGGCAGACTTCCCGGAGGCAGATTATACCCAGATGTCTCTTGCCGGTGGCTGGGCAAAGGAGGCCCATATCCAGACTGTGCCGGTTTCTGCCGGACTGCATGTCACCGAGTCTACCACCGGCGGTTCCTCCAACCGATACAATCCGGCGTTTGCACTGCTGAAAACGGGGGCAGATGAGCGGCAGGGGGAAGTGATGGGCTTCAACCTGATTTACAGCGGCAATCACTATTCCGCTGTGGAAAAAACGGCTCAAGACACCATGCGCATTATGCTGGGCATCAATCCCCACTGCTTCCAGTGGACACTGAATTACAGCGAGAAATTTGTCACCCCCCAGGCGGTGATGACTTGGACGGATCAGGGCATCAATGGTATGGCAGCCAATTTCCATGCCTTTGTCAATCGCCACATCGTGCCGGAATACTTCCAGTACCGGCAGCGGCCTGTGGTGCTGAACAACTGGGAAGCCACCTTCTTCCATTTCAACCGCAGTAAGATCCTGAATCTGGCAAAGCAGGCGAAGGATTTGGGGGTGGAGATGTTTGTGCTGGACGATGGCTGGTTCGGCAAGCGAAATAACGACAAAGCAGGCCTGGGTGATTGGGAAGTCAACGAAAAGAAACTGCCCGGGGGCATTCGTGCTCTGAGCCGGGACATTCACCGGATGGGACTGAAATTTGGCCTGTGGGTGGAGCCGGAATGCGTCAATGAAGATAGTGACCTTTATCGTGCCCATCCGGACTGGGCCATTCAAATTCCGGGACGAGAGCCCAGCCGTGGCAGAAACCAGATGGTGCTGGACTTGACACGGGAAGAAGTGCGTGACTATTTGGTTGATGCGATCCACAAGGTGCTCCACAGTGGTAAGATCGAATACATGAAGTGGGACTATAATCGTCACATTTCGGATATGTATTCGTCAGGCCTTTCGGATCAGGGAGAATTCTTCCACCGCTATATTCTGGGCCTTTACGATGTGCTGCGGCGGATCTTTCAGCAAAAGCACCCCAATATTCTGCTGGAAGGCTGCTCTTCCGGCGGCAACCGGTTTGACCTGGGCTGGCTGTGCTTTGCGCCTCAGATCTGGACTTCCGATGATACCGATGCCCGGGAGCGGTTGGAGATCCAGCGGGGTATTTCCTGCTTCTATCCGCTATCTACCATGTCGAATCATGTGTCTATGATCCCCAATCAGCAGACCTTGCGCTCTGTGCCTCTGTCTACCCGGTTCAATGTGGCGGCCTTCGGCGTGCTGGGATATGAACTGGACTTTGGAGAGCTGACACCGGAGGAGCAGAAGCAGATCAAAAAGCAGATCGAGTTTTACAAAGCCCATCGGCAGACATTGCAATTTGGCAAGTTCAGCCGTTACTTCCCCAAAGCAGGCAGCCGGGAATCCTGGCAGATGGCAGACGAGAAGGAGATCATCGCTGCCATATACAATCTGACTTACGAAGCCGCGCCTGCCCGGGATGTGCTGCGGATCTTGGACGCAACGCCCGGGAAGCGATATCGGTTCAAATCTGTCCGGCAGCAGCTGCAAATTGGCAGATTTGGTGGGCTTATCAAGCATATTTCTCCGGTGAAGCTGCGTACCGATGGTAAGATCATGAAATTGGCCGATCGCAATTTCTCTTTGACGGATGGTCAGGAGGACTATATCTGTGCCGCAGAGACCCTGCGTGGAGGTATCAACCTTGCCATGCAGTACAGCGGCACCGGCTACAATTCGGATATCCGGGTGCTGGGGGATTTTGGCAGCAGCCTGTATCTGATCGAGGAAACAAAATAATCGCTGGAGCAGGGTGTGGCAGCACACCCTGCTCCTTGTCCGTAGCTGACGGAGTTTTTTCGCTGAGGGACACATTCTTTTTATATGTCCGTCATAGAAAGTACAAAAATAGGCCGATTCTTGAACGAATTGTACAGATTTTACCACGGAAATTCGGCAAAAGGTGCAGATGGAAAAGCTTTTCTTTTGCTTTGGGGTGTGTTACAATATACGGTAGAGTTCTGCCGAGGTTTGTCCTAAACGGCAATCTGAAAAGATAAAAATGAAAGGCGGTAATCCTTTGGAAAAACATTTGATGAGCGGCAATGAAGCCATTGCCCGGGGCGCTTGGGAAGCGGGCGTCCGTGTGTGTTCGGCTTATCCCGGCACGCCCAGCACCGAAATTTTTGAAAATCTGCCCCAGTACAAGTCTGATCTGTACTGCGAATGGGCTCCCAATGAAAAAGTTGCCACAGAAGTTGCCTACGGCGCATCCATCGCCGGCGTGCGCAGCCTGTGCGCTATGAAGCATGTGGGTGTGAATGTGGCTGCTGACCCCATTTTCACCGCTGCATATAACGGCGTTGGCAAGGGCTTTGTCATCGTTTCCGCAGACGATCCCAGTATGCACTCTTCCCAGAACGAGCAGGATAACCGCCACTATGCCCGGGCTGCCAAGATCGCTATGATCGAACCTGCCGACTCTCAGGAGTGCCTGGACTTTACCAAGGCCGCTTATGAGATCTCCGAGCAGTTTGATATCCCCGTGATGCTGCGTACCACCACCCGTGTGTCCCACTCCAAGAGTCTGGTGACCATGGGACAACGCATGGAGCATCCCACGGAAGAATATGTGAAAAATCCCAAGAAGAATGTGGCCTCTCCCGGCAACGCTCTGGTCAATCACCCCAAGCTGGAAGAAAACCTGAAGAAGCTGGAAGCTTACGCCAATGAAAGCCCCTTAAATACCGTGGAAATGAAGGGCAGCAAGGTGGGCGTTATCTCCGCATCCATCGCTTACCACTATGCCAAGGATGCCTTCCCGGAAGATACTTCCTTCCTGAAGCTGGGCATCACATTCCCCCTGCCTATGGCGCTGATCCGGGACTTTGCCTCCAAGGTGGAAAAGCTCTACATCATCGAAGAGCTGGACGGCTATATGGAAGAGCAGATCAAGGCTGCCGGCATTGATTGCATCGGCAAGGAACTGATCGGCAATATGTATGAACTGAATCCCCAGCTGATCAAAGAGCGTGTATTCGGTGAAAAGCCGCTGTGTAAGAATTTGACGGTCAAGGCAGCGCCCCGTCCTCCGGCACTGTGTGCAGGCTGCCCCCACCGTGGTTTCTTCTATACCATCGCCAAACAGAAAAATGTGGTGGTAGCAGGCGACATTGGCTGCTATACCCTGGGTAACGCCCAACCCTTCAACGCTGTTGACAGCGTGGTGTGTATGGGTGGCGGTTTCAGCGTGGGCATGGGTATCTCCAAGGCCTTGCAGGCCAAGGGGGAGACGGAAAAGAAGGTGTTCGGCATCATGGGCGACTCCACCTTCTTCCATTCCGGCATGACCGGCGCAGCCGAGATCGTGTATAACAAGGGCAATATCATCCCCGTGGTGCTGGATAACTCCATCACCGGTATGACCGGTCATCAGGATAACCCCGGCAGCGGACATACGCTGCAGGGCGACATTGCTGAGTCTATTAAAATCGAAAATGTTCTGCGTGCCTATGGCTACGAGAATATCTACATCGTCGATCCTCAGGATCTGAAGCAGATGGAAGATGCCGTCAAGGGCGCTATGGCCTCCGACAAGCGCAGTGCCATCATCACCCGCCGTCCCTGTCTGCTGATCAAGCGGATCAAGCACGATATCGGACAGTGCGTGGTGGACACCGACAAGTGTATCGGCTGTAAGAAGTGCCTGAAAGTGGGCTGCCCGGCACTGATGATCAAGGACGGCAAGTGTAAGATCGATGCCAACCAGTGTGTTGGCTGCACCGTGTGCGCTCAGGTCTGCCCCGTAGGCGCCATCAGCAGAAAGGAGAACTAATATGGAAAAGAAAAGTGCCCTTCTGGTGGGTGTTGGCGGTCAGGGTGCCATTCTGACGGCAAAGGTGCTGGTCAACGGCCTGATGAAGGCCGGTTATGATGTAAAAATGTCCGAAGTTCACGGCATGAGCCAGCGTGGCGGCAGCGTTTCCACCCAGGTCCACTGGGGTGAGAAAATCAACTCTCCCGTCATTGGCAAGGGTGCAGCGGATATCGTTGTTGCCTTTGAAAAGATGGAGGCTGTTCGCTATGCCGACTATCTGAAGCCTGATGGCGTGGCGGTCATCAACGATTATGAGATCGTTTCTTCTGCCATTGCTACCGGTCAGTGCGAATATCCTGCCGGCTGCCTGGAAGCCATGCAGGAGAATTTCAAGTGCTATACCCTCAATGCTGCAAAAATCGCAGAGGATCTGGGCAGCGCCAAGTGCATGAATATCGTGCTGTTCGGTGCTATGACCGCCGCACTGAAGATGGACTCCATCGACTGGGAAGCCGTCATTGCCGAGACTGTTCCTGCCAAGTTTAAGGAGCTGAACCTGAACGCTTATCGGGCAGGCCGTGCTGCCGCCCTGGGGGAGTAAGTTATGCTGAATAATTTGCAAGCCCTCCGTGAAAAACTGGGGGCAGGGAAGAAGACCACCTGCGCTGTGGCTGCGGCTCACGATGCTCATACTTTGGAAGCTATTTTGACCATGCGCAACGAGGGGTTGATGAACTGTCTGCTCATCGGTCATGCCGAGGAAATCAAGAAAATTGCGGCTGACCATGATTTTGTCGTTTCTGACGAGGAGATCATTTCCTGTGAAACCGACGAAGAAGCTGCTGCCATTGCCGTCAATCTGGTTCGGGAAGGAAAGGCCGGTTTTATTCTAAAAGGGCTGCTCCAGACCGGAACACTGCTGAAAGCGGTGGTCAACAAGCAGACGGGCCTCAATATGGGTTCTGTTATTTCCCATTTCCTGCTGATGGAGCTGCCCGGCTACCACAAGCTGATCGCTGTGACCGACTCCGGCATGATCCCGGCCCCGGATCTGGACACCAAGAAGGCCATTGTCCGCAATGCTGTCAATGCCATGGAGAAGCTGGGCTATGAAAAGCCGCTGTTCTCCGCCCTGTGTGCCGCCGAAAATGTCAGCCCCAAAATTCAGGAGACGGTGGATGCCGCCGCTTTGAAGGAAGCCTCCCTTGCCGGAGAACTGGGCAACTGCTATGTGGAAGGCCCCATTTCCTTCGATCTGACCATGAACCCGGCCTCTGCCAAGATCAAGCGCTATGAAAGCCCTGTGGTGGGCAACGCCGACGGCCTGATCGTTCCCGGCTTGACTGCCGGAAACATCATGGTAAAGGGCCTGATCCAGTTTGCAGGGGCAAAGATGGCTGGCTGCATTCTGGGCGCAAAATGCCCCATTGCCCTGATCTCCCGCAGCGCCAGCTACGAGGAAAAGTATTATTCTCTGGTGCTGTGTGCCCTGATCAGCGAATAAACAAAGGACATATCTGAATTTCCCCAAAGGAGAATTTCATGTATTTACAGTTAATTATCAACCCCGGTTCTACCTCTACGAAGGTAGCGATCTACCGGGATGAAGAAAAGCTTGTCCAGGAGGATGTGACCCACGACGCTGCGGAGATCGCAAAATATGCCAAGATCACCGACCAGATCCCCATGCGTCGGGCAATGATCGAGGATTTTATGCGCCGCAACAATGTGCAGCCCAGTCAGTTGTCTGCTGTTATGGGTCGTGGCGGCCTGCTGCCGGGGTTGAAAGCCGGTGGCTATCTGATGAACGACGATCTGGAAATTGCACTGGGCAGCGACCTCAGCTCTCCCCATGCTTCCAACATTGGCGGTATTTTGGCCTATGAAATTGCCAAACCGCTGGGCATTCCTGCCTATATTTACGATGCAGTGACCTCTTCGGAGCTGCCACGCCTGGCACGGCTTACCGGTACGCCGAAAGTTTATCGAAATTCCTTCTGCCACGCCCTGAACTCTCGGGCGCAGGCCATTCGCTACGCCGGGCAGATCGGTAAAAAATACGAAGATCTGCACTTGATCGTGGCTCATTTGGGCGGCGGTATTTCGCTGAGCGCCCACGCCGACGGTCGTATTGTGGAGACCATCGGCGACGACGAAGGCCCCTTCTCCCCGGAGCGGATGGGTGCCATTCCTGCACTGGAACTGATCCGGATGTGTTTTAGCGGCCAGTACACCCAGGCCGATATGAAAAAGATGATGCGTGGTGGCGGCGGTATGGCAGCCTACCTTGGCACCAGCGATGCCCGTGTGATCTTAAAGCGCATCGAAGAAGGGGACGAGCAGGCTAAGGAGATTTTTGAAGCCCAGGCCTATCAGGTTGCCAAGGGCATCGGCCTGCTGGCGGCTTCCCAAAAGGGACAGTGCGATGCCATCATTCTCACCGGCGGCATGGCCTATGCCAAAATGCTGACCGACTGGATCGCCGACTATGTCAAGTTTATTGCGCCTGTGGTGGTCCTGCCCGGCGAAAATGAGATGGAAGCGCTGGCTTTCGGCGGCCTTCGGCTGCTGAAAGAGCAGGAAAAACCCAATATTTACACATTACCGGAGGGTTACAAGAAATGATCAACCATGATATGCACAAGCTGGGCACAAAAATGTCCTGCATTCGGGAGCTGTTTATGTATGGCCTGGAACAGGCCAAGATCGTGGGCAAGGAAAATGTCTACGATTTCTCCATCGGCAATCCTTCCGTTCCTGCTCCTCAGGTGGTGGTAGATGCGTTCAAGGAAATGGCGAATCAGGAAGATACGCTGGCTGTCCATGGCTATACCCCGGCTCCCGGCGCACCCGATGCCAGAGAAGCCGTGGCGCATAATCTTGCCATGCGCACCAACACCC
The DNA here is from genome assembly GCA_964544505.1 of uncultured Oscillospiraceae bacterium. Lineage (GTDB taxonomy): Bacteria > Bacillota > Clostridia > Oscillospirales > Oscillospiraceae > Faecousia. The sequence goes on along the minus strand of CAZJCA010000001.1, from coordinate 25,431 downwards.
CCATCGCCGCCGAGCATATTTTCTTCACCTGCGGCGCAGCCCCGGCACTAGTCAGTGTTCTGCGTGCGCTGGCAGTGGAAAATTCCGAGGTCATCGGTATTATTCCTTACTTCCCGGAGTATGCTCCTTTCTGCACCTTTGCAGGCCACAAGTTTGTAGCTTGCCCTGCTGACTTTGAAAACTTCCAGATCAATCTGGAGGAACTGGAAAAGTGCATTACGCCCCATACCCAGGCCATTATCGTCAACTCCCCCAATAACCCCTCCGGCGCTGTCTACACCAAGGAAACGCTGGTGAATTTGGCTACCCTGTTGACGAAAAAATCCGGCGAATACGGTCATCCCATTTACATCATCGCTGACGAGCCCTACCGGGAACTGACCTACGATGATGCCTATGTCCACTATATTCCCGAAATTTACCCCAACACCGTCATCTGCTATTCCTACTCCAAGGTGTTCAGCCTGCCCGGTGAGCGTATCGGCTATTTCTGCGTGCCTCCCTGCTGCGCTGACGGTAAGGCACTGTTTGCCGCCGCTGCCGGTGCTGCCCGGATCATGGGTCATGTCTGTGCCCCCTCCATGCAGCAACAGGTGGTGCGCATCTGCGCCGATGTAAAGCCTGATCTGACGGAGTATGACAAAAACCGCAAGTTCCTCTACGAAGAGCTGACCAAGATGGGCTACGACTGCGTCTATCCCAAGGGCGCATTCTATCTGTTCGTCAAGTCTCCCATCGGCACATCCAAGGCTTTCTCCGATCTTGCCAAGACCGAGTGCGTGCTGGCTGTGCCCGGTGACGATTTCGGCTGCCCGGAGTATTTCCGGCTGTCCACCTGCGTGTCTTATGATATGATCGTCCGCTCTTTGCCTGCATTCCGTCGGCTGATGGAGCGCTGCCGTCAGGGCTAATCTCATAACAAAAGAGGATGTTCCCAGAGCATCCTCTTTTTCCCCATGAAGAAAAATAGGGGCATTTGCCCCGTTCTGTTATAAAAGTCTAAAATAAGGAAGGGTATCACCCATGTTACAACCCAAGAAAATCACCAATGTGGTCATTGACGGCCACAGCCTGACTTTTGAAGAATTTATTGCTGTTGCCCGGTTCGGGGCAAAGGTGGAACTGTCTGCCACTGCCAAAGCTGCCATGGAGCGTTCCCGGGCACTGGCGGAGAAGATCTCTGCCGAAAAGCGGGTGGCCTACGGTATCACCACCGGCTTTGGCGACTTTGCCACCGTGGCTGTGCCGGAAGAACTGAGCAATCAGCTGTCTACCAATTTGATCCTCAGCCATTGTACCGGTACCGGCGATCCCTATGAGATCGAGCAGGTGAGGGGCATGATGCTGCTGCGTGCCAACGCCTTGTGCGTCGGTGTCAGCGGCGTGCGGCCTGTGCTGGTAGAAATGCTGGTGGAGATGCTGAATAAGGGCGTGACTCCTGTCGTGCCTCAGAAGGGCTCTCTGGGCGCTTCCGGCGATCTGGCACCCCTGTCCCATATGGGTCTGGTGTTGCTGGGCAGAGGTGTGGCGGACTACGAGGGGCAGCGCATGTCCGGTAAGCAAGCCATGGAAATGGCTGGCATCGCCACCTTGACTACCCTTGTCAGCAAAGAGGGACTGGGCATCACCAACGGTACCTGCGCCATGACCAGCGTTGGTGCTCTGAATTTGTACGACACCATCTGCGCTTCTCAGCTGGCAGATATCATCAGTTCCTTGACCATGACCGCTTTGACCGGACAGCTCAACGCTTTTGAAGAGCGTGTGCACACCGTCCGTGGTCATCAGGGTCAGATCCGGGTGGCAAAGAATATCCGCCTGCTGACGGAAGACTGCGAAATTTTGAAAAATGCCAAGGGCGCTCGTGTGCAGGATGCTTACGCTCTGCGCTGTATTCCCCAGGTCCACGGGGCCATTCGGGATGCGCTGGAATTTGTGCTGAGCAAGGTGGAGATCGAGCTGAACGCCGTTACCGACAATCCGCTGCTCTTCAACGAGGATGAGGCTGTCATTTCCGGCGGCAACTTCCACGGTGAGCCTATGGCACTGCCTTTCGACTTTTTGGGTATTGCCTGCTCGGAGATCGCTTCTATTTCCGAGCGCCGCACGGAGCGAATGGTCAACGCCGCCCTGTCCAACGGCCTGACCCCCTTCCTGACCACCGAAGGCGGTGTCAACTCCGGATTTATGATCGTGCAGTATACCGCCGCTTCCATGGTATCGGAAAATAAGGTGCTGGCACATCCGGCATCTGTCGATTCCATTCCGTCCTCTGCCAATCAGGAGGACTTCGTGTCTATGGGTACCACCGCTGCCCGGAAATCCGGCACCATCTTGCAGAACACCCTGTCGGTGCTTGCCTACGAGTTGCTGACCGCCTGTCAGGCCATCGACATCCGCCGCAGTCAGGGCACTTATGGTCAGGGCTTGTCTCAGGTGGATCAGGCGATTTTTGACCGTGTCCGTCAGGATGTTTCCTTCATGGCCATCGACCGGGAGATCTGGCCGGATATTCAGGCTGTTGAAAAGCTGGTGCGCAGCGGCGAACTGCTGGAGATCACCGGCAAGCTGGTTCCCGAATTTGAATAAGAAACAGGAGGTTACTTTCAATGGAATTTAACACCCATGATGCGATGACCATTATGCTGGATGATGTTCTGCCCGAATATCCCAGCTTTGACCCGGCTTACCGCCGTGCCCCTCGTCGGGAGGCACATCTGACACAGGCGGACAAAGAGCTGGCGATCCGCAATGCTCTGCGCTATATCCCCAAGCAGCACCACGCCCAGATGGCAGTGGAGTTTGCTCAGGAGCTGGAGCAGACCGGCAGAATTTACGGCTATCGTTTCCGCCCGGAGGGCAAGCTCTATGGCAAGCCCATCGAGGAATATGAGGGCAACTGCGTGGAAGCCAAGGCTTTCCAGGTGATGATCGACAACAATCTGGACTTTGATGTGGCGCTGTACCCTTATGAGCTGGTGACCTACGGCGAGACCGGACAGGTCTGCCAGAACTGGATGCAGTATCGCCTGATCAAAAAGTATTTGCAGATCATGACCGACGAGCAGACTTTGGTGGTCATGTCCGGCCACCCGCTGGGACTGTTCCACAGCCACAAGCTGGCGCCTCGCTGCATCATCACCAACGGCCTGATGGTGGGCAATTTTGACGATCAGAAGAACTTTAACCGTGCCGCCGCTTTGGGCGTTGCCAACTATGGTCAGATGACCGCCGGCGGTTGGATGTATATTGGACCTCAGGGCATCGTCCACGGCACATTTAACACCCTGCTCAACGCCGGACGGCTGAAGCTGGGCATCCCTGCCGACGGCAATCTGGCGGGTAAGCTGTTCGTTACCGCAGGTTTGGGCGGTATGTCCGGTGCTCAGGGTAAAGCGGCGGAGATCGCCGGTGCAGTCAGCATCATCGCCGAAGTGGATGAGAGCCGCATTATGACCCGTTATACCCAGGGCTGGGTCAGCGAAAAGACGGACTCTCTGGAAGAGGCACTGGCTATCGCTCAGCGAAAGCTGGCAACCAAAGAGCCTTGTGCCATTGCATACTTGGGCAACATCGTGGATCTGCTGGAGTACCTGTATGAGCAGAATGTCCATGTGGATCTGATGAGTGACCAGACCTCCTGCCATGTGCCTTATGACGGCGGTTACTGTCCTCAGGGCTTGACCTTTGCCCAGCGTACTGAAATGCTGGCCCATGACCCCGAAGGCTTCAAGGTGCTGGTCAACAAGACCTTGCAGCGCCACTATGAGCTGATCTGCGCTTTCCATGAGCGTGGCACTTACTTCTTTGACTACGGCAACTCCTTCCTGAAGGCAGTATACGATACCGGCGTTACTTCCATCTGCAAGAACGGGGAAAACGATCTGGATGGCTTCGTGTTCCCCTCCTATGTGGAGGACATTCTGGGCCCCTGCCTGTTTGACTTTGGCTATGGCCCCTTCCGCTGGTGCTGCCTGAGCCGCAACCCCGAAGATCTGGACAAGACCGATGCTGCGGCAGCCGAGTATATTCTTGCTAACAATCGCCGCTATCAGGACTACGATAACTATGTCTGGGTGCGTGATGCCAAGAAGAATAAACTGGTGGTTGGCACCCAGTGCCGCATCCTCTATCAGGATGCCATGGGTCGTATGAAGATCGCTCTGAAGTTCAACGAAATGGTTCGCAACGGCGAGATCGGCCCTGTGATGCTGGGTCGTGACCACCACGACACCGGCGGAACGGACTCTCCCTTCCGTGAGACCTCCAACATCAAGGACGGCTCTAATATTATGGCCGATATGGCTACCCAGTGCTTTGCAGGTAATGCTGCCCGTGGCATGAGCCTGATCGCTTTGCACAACGGTGGCGGCACCGGCATTGGCAAGGCCATCAATGGCGGCTTTGGCATGGTGCTGGATGGATCTGAGCGTGTGGACACCATCTTGAGAATGTCTATGCCTTGGGATACCATGGTGGGTGTTTCCCGTCGTGCCTGGGCCACCAATGAAAACGCTATGACCACCGCAGCAGAGTACAACAAAATGTATGCAGGCCAGGATCATATCACTCTGCCTTATGTTGCTGACCGGGAAATGGTTGCTCAGGCACTGCGCTCCGTGCAGGAGAAATAACATGCTGGTAATTACAAATATCGGAACATTGATGACTCCGGAAGGCAGAGCCGCCCAAGGCGGATCTGCTCAGGGACAGGTGCGTGTGCTTTATGATGCCTGGGTGACCATCGAGGATGATACCATTGTGGGCATTGGCACAGGCATGCCGGAGATCCCGAAAAACGCAAGAGTGTTGGATGCGCAGGGAAAACTGGTGACTCCCGGCCTTGTGGACGCCCATACCCATTTGATTTTTGGGGGCTGGCGGCAGCATGAAATGGCGCTGAAACTCCAGGGGGTGCCTTATCTGGACATTCTGGCGCAAGGTGGAGGGATCCTCTCCACCGTCAATGCCACCCATGCATCCGATGAGCAGGCGTTGGCGGACAAGGCTTCTGCGGCGTTGGACGAAATGCTATCCTTTGGTACGACCACCTGCGAAGCCAAAAGCGGCTATGGCCTGTCTGTGGAGGAGGAACTGAAGCAGCTGCGTGCCATCCGGCTGTTGAATGAAAATCATCCTATTGATCTGACAGCCACTTTCATGGGCGCCCATGCCGTGCCTACGGCTTATAAAGAAAATCGGGAAGAATACATTCGCCTGATCTGCGAGGAAATGATTCCCGGCGTGGCAGAAGAAAAATTGGCAAAATTCTGCGATGTTTTCTGTGAAAAGGGCGTTTTTTCTGCGGAAGAGTCCAAAAAAATTCTGGAGGCAGGCAAGAAATACGGTCTGATCCCCAAAATTCATGCGGACGAGATCGAACCCATCGGCGGCTCCGTGCTGGCAGGGGAGATCGGTGCCATTTCTGCCGAGCACCTGATCGTCTGTCCGCCGGAGGGCATCGCTTCCATGGCAAAGGGCGGCACGGTAGCCTGTCTGTTGCCTTGCACCAGTTTGTATCTGGGCGCAACGTTTGCCCCTGCCCGTGATATGGTCACAGCCGGTGTCCCGGTGGCTATGGCCACGGACTTTAACCCCGGCTCCTGCCCCTGTCTGAATATGCAACTGGTGATGAACCTGGGCTGTCTGCGCTATAAGCTGACCCCGGAAGAGGTGCTGACTGCCGTTACCTTAAACGGTGCCGCTGCCATCGGTATGGCTGATAAGGTGGGTAGCATCGAAGTGGGCAAATTGGGAGATCTGGTCATCTGGGACGGGGAAGACCTGAATTATATCTGCTACCGTATGGGCAGTAATCTGGCGAAAACCGTTATTAAAAAAGGCAAAATCTACACGAAATCCAATATTTCTGAACAATAAAGGAGAAAATCAACATGGCAAAGCTTGTGGAATGTGTCCCTAATTTTTCCTGCAGCAAGGAGCAGGATCCTGCAACCTTTCAGGCACTGGTAGATGTTTCCAATTCCGTCCCCGGCTGTACCGTGCTGGATGTCCAGACCGACGGCGACCACAACCGCTGTGTGTTTACCATGGTGGGCAATCCTGCGGCCATTGAGGAAGTTTGCTTCCAGCTGACCAAGAAGGCCACGGAGCTGATCGATATGCGCAAGCACAAGGGTCAGCATCCCCGTATGGGCGCTACCGATGTCATTCCCTTCATCCCCACCATGGACATGACCGTGGAGGAGTGTGTGGAAATGAGCAAGCGTGTGGCAGAGCGGATCTGGAAGGAACTGGGCGTGCCCTCTTTCCTGTATGAAGACTCTGCAACTGCACCTCACCGCACCAATCTCGCCAAGTGCCGCAGCGGTCAGTTCGAGGGAATGCCCGAAAAGCTGTTGCAGCCCGAGTGGGCACCGGACTACGGTGAGCGGAAGATCCACCCCACCGCTGGTATCATCGCCATCGGTGCCAGAATGCCCCTGATCGCCTACAACATCAATCTGGACACCTCCGATATCGAGGTTGCCAATAAGATCGCCCGTGCCATCCGTGCAGCCGGCGGCGGTTTTAAGTATTGCAAGGCCATCGGCGTGATGCTGGAGGATCGGAATATCGCTCAGGTTTCCATGAATCTGGTCAACTATGAGGGAACGCCCATCTATTATGTGTTTGAGATGGTGCGTGCACTGGCTGATCGCTACGGCGCTCGGATCATTGGCTCCGAGCTGGTGGGTCTGACCCCTGCCAAGGCACTGATCGACTGCGCCGAATACTACCTGAAGCTGGAAAACTTCGATGGTCGCAAGCAGACCATGGAGTACCATCTGATCGGCATGGAATAAGGAGAAGCTTATGAAACTGGCAGAAATGAAAGTTACCCAGTTTGCCGATGTTCTGGCGTCCGATGCTCCGGCTCCCGGCGGCGGCTCAGTTGCCGCACTGGAAGGGGCGCTGGGCGCAGCGCTGACTGCCATGGTCTGCACCTTGACCGAGGGCAAAAAGCAGTATGCCGACCATCGGGACTTTGTGCTGGAAGTGCAGGCAAAGGCCAGTGCATTGCAGGCAAAGTTTATCGATGTGATGGACAGAGATACGGAAGCCTTTATGGTGGTATCCCGTGCTTTTTCCATGCCCAAGGCCACCGATGAAGAGAAGGCTGCCCGTTCCGCCGCCATCCAGAAGGGGCTGGTGGGCTGCACGGAGACACCTTTTGAGATGATGAATCTGGCGGCGGAGACCATCGCTTTGACCGAGTCTTTGCTGGGTCGCTTTAACGAGAGTGCGGCAAGTGATCTGGGTGTTGCAGCCCTGTCTTTGCGTGCGGCTGTCCAGGGCGCATGGCTCAATGTGCTCATCAATATCGGCTCTCTGAAAGACAAAGAACTGGCAGAAAGCTACCGTACCAAGGGCGAGGAACTGGTAAAGACCGTCTTGGCTGGTGCCGACCGGGTCTATGAAAAGGTTCTGACACTGGTGTAACCGAGTCAAAACCTCCGGCTAAGCCGGAGGCTTGATTAAGCCCTAGAAGGGCATTTTACAGACTATTGCCCCTAAAGGGGCCCCGAAAAGTTCGCCGACCGCATTTCTTTTTCGGGCCGCCCCTTAAGGGGCATTTTCTATGCCTACTTGTTCTCGCGACCCGTAAACGGGTCAATATACTCCTTGATACTCATTTGGTCGGCTATCTGATCTTCTTGGAGTTGATTCTTGATATACTCTTGTATTTGCTTTTTATTTCTTCCTACTGTATCTACGTAATATCCTCTTGCCCAGAAATGCCTGTTTCCATACTTGTATTTAAGATTGGCATGTCTGTCGAATATCATTAGGCTACTCTTTCCTTTGAGAAATCCCATGATTTGTGATACACTATATTTGGGCGGTATGCTTAGTAACATATGGATATGATCCGGGCATGCTTCTGCTTCGATAATCTCTACACCCTTCTGCTGACATAATTGCCGCAGTATTTTTCCTATGTCTGCTCTAATCTCCCGGTATATCACCATCCGACGATATTTGGGTGCAAACACCACATGGTATTGACATCTCCATGTAGTATGGTCTAAACTATTAATGTCTTTATCTTTCACGATGAAGTCCTCCTCATTATTGTAGTTGTGTGGTCGGCAAACCACTTCTACTATAATGGGGAGTCTTTTTCTTGTCTACTATACTCCTCGCTAAAAGCTATTTTTTTGCCACCGGCAGAGCCGGTGGTTAACTTTGGTCAACCAATAAGAAAGGCAGTCGATCATTCGACTGCCTTTTTTCGGAAATACTAGCTTTTTCCCTGACGATTTGCTATACTAAATGTAGATGTAAACTCTTGTTGCGGCATTGTAAAGCCTGATTGGTGGCATTGCAACGGGAAGGCAGGCTATAATGGCGCTATATTGAACAGGAGGGAAATACAATGAAATTATCGGAAAAGATTTTCACGCTTAGAAAAGAAAGGGGAATGTCTCAGGAGGAACTGGCGGAGAAGCTGAATGTATCCCGTCAGGCGGTGTCTCGCTGGGAGGGAGGCTCTGCTCTGCCAGATGCCACCAATGTGTTGCAGCTGAGTAAACTGTTCGAAGTGTCGGCAGATTATTTACTTAATGACGACTACGAGCAGCCCGGCAGCACCGATGAAGAAAAAACAGTGCCCAAGCGTGATGTTAAAAAAGTGATTGCCTGCTGGGTATTCGGCATTGGTCTGGGGGCGCAGTTTGTTATCTATCTGGTGTCCCGGTTCGTGCAGGTGCCTGCCCCTTTTGTTCATTGGGTAGATGGACAAAAGTGGTATCACTGGGACGGAGAGTATCGTACCGACTATAAGTATTTTATTCAGGAGTATGACCTGAAATTGCTTGTATACCTGTTCTGGCTGATGGCCCTTGTCGGTGGGCTGTACCTGATCGTGACCCATGAAAAGGTGAAACCATATCTGAAAAAATTCAGGAGGGTGTCCGATGGAATTTCTGATGGAACTGATCACTGAACTGCTGCTGGAGGGCAGCTTGGAAGTGGCGAAAAGCCGCCGAATCAGCAAATGGATCCGCTATCCCATCATTGCGCTGCTGGCACTGCTATATCTGGCGGTGGTAGCGGTGATTGCACTGACGGCTTGGATCGTTTGCCGGGGAGAAGGCCCCCTTTGGCTGGGCGTTGGACTTCTGCTGCTGGATATCTTTTTTGTGCTTTACAGCATCAGAAAGATGCGAAAAGAAATCTTGGCAAGAAAAAAGGAAGAATAAGCAAAGCGGCGCTCTGCACAGAGCGCCGCTGTTTTATGCATTTTCGTCGAATTGATCGGGGTTCAGCCTGCGGATATAGTCAAGATTTCGTTCGCCCACACAGCCTACCAGCAGGTAACGGTTGCGCAGTTTGTCGTGGATAAACCGCCACAGCAGCCGGAAATCCTGCACCTGCCCGGTGGATGACACATGGGTGCGTGGGCCGGAGCAACGGTGGATGTGATCGCCGATGGAGACATGGCTTTCATCCACATAGGTGATGGGTAGATCCTGCCCGATCAGATCCAGAATTTTTTCTTCCAATTCCTGCAAATTTACCTTTGGGGGATAATTTGAAAAGGCCATTACGAAGCCGTGGCGCACATCGTCATAGCTGACACGAGCCAGATCCTCCGGCGGCAGCAGCATTTCGCACAGGTCTTCAGCGGTGTGACACATGAGCCGGTAGGGAAGAGAGGCATACACCACATCCCGAATTTCGTTGGGCTCCGGGCCAAAGAGGTTGGGGCGTGTAATGACCACTTCTTCGCCAACACCCACCAGAAGGTCGGCATTCATGCCGTGCAGCAGGGGATACACCAGCTCAAAATGCTCCACGATCACCCGCTTGCCCAGTTTTACGGCGGTCAAAATGGCATCTGCCAGATCAGACAGCTGGGTGAACCCTGTTTCAAAGCGGATGTCCACATGGTAGGTGTGGGGAGCAAAGAAACTGATCCGTTCGCCCACATCCAACAGGGGCAGGGGACGGATATAAATGCCGTCATCATCATTGGTCAGATCCACATTGGGAAACATGCCCCGGATCAGGGCACTTTTGCCTGCGCCTGCATCGCCGATGACACCGATCAGCTTATCGGTGGGAGAAAGGTATAACTGTGCCAATTGCATACCCAGAGCGTACATTCGTGCGTGTCCTCTGGGCGCAAAATAAGAGCTGACGATATGACATTCCTGCCGTTCCTGCATGGGGCTACCTCCTGAGCGAGATTTTTCAAATAGTATAGCAGATTTTGTGAAAAATGGAAAGAGAAATAAGAAAAATAGTTTGCAAATTTTACAAATGTGCTATATAATAGCCCTGTTTGAAAACAAGAATAACTTTGTGAAAGGGGTTATTATTTTTTATGGCAGAAATCATCAAGGCTGCCTGCGCCGGTACGGACGAGAAAAGCGACATGGTCGTGGAAGTTTCTCCCTGCGCAGATGGCGTCGTTCTGGAACTGCAAAGTGTGGTCATGAATCAGTTTGGCCCGTCCATCGAGGCTTCCATCCGGGAAGTGGTGGCACAGCTTGGCATTACCAATGTCCATATCAAGGCCAGCGATCGGGGCGCACTGGACTGCGTCCTGCGTGCAAGAGTTGAAACCGCTCTGCGGCGGGGAATGGGGGAGAACTGATGCGTAGAAGTATGCTGTTTTTGCCAGGTAATGCGCCGAAAATGATCATCAACGGCAACTACCTCGGCTCTGATGCTGTGATTTTTGATCTGGAGGATGCGGTTTCTCCTGCGGAGAAGGATGCTGCCCGTTATCTGGTGCGCAATGTCCTTGCAAATATCGAATTTGACCGGGTGGAGACCATCGTGCGGATCAACTCCATCGATACGCCCTTCTGGCAGAAGGATCTGGAGGCCATCATCCCCCAGAAGCCCGATATCATCATGCTGCCCAAGACCGGCTGCGCCCACGATGTAGAAGTGGTGGACGATTATCTGGCTGCTTTGGAAGAAAAGCTGGGCATGGCTGTGGGTACAGTGCGGCTGATGCCTCTGATTGAAACTGCTCTGGGCATTGAAAATGCCTATTTCATCGCTTCCGCTCGTCCTCGTGTGACCGCTTTGTTCCTGGGTGCGGAGGACTTGACTGCCGACCTGCGCTGCAAGCGCACCAAGGAAGGCCGGGAGATCGACTACGCCCGCAGCCGTATGGTCAATGCTGCCCGTGCTGCCGGGGTAGATGTGTATGACACGCCTTTCACCGATGTCAACGACGACGAGGGCATCCTTGCCGATGCTACTTATGCCAAGAGCCTGGGCTTTACCGGCAAGGCTTCCATTTCTCCCCGTCACATCACCGCCATCAATACTGTCTTTAGCCCCAGCAAGGCGGACATTGCCTATGCCTACGAAGTGATGGATGCCATTGCTGAGGCAAAGGCTCAGGGCAAGGGCGCTATCGCTCTGCGTGGCAAGATGATCGATGCACCCATCGTTGCCCGTGCAGAGCAGACCATTGCCGCAGCCAAGGCACTGGGTATTCGTAAGGAGGATCTGTAATGAGAGATAAGAAATTAGTTGCATCCATCCGTGATGCCATTATTGCCTCCGGCTTGAAGGACGGAATGACCATTTCCTTCCACCACCACATGAGAAACGGCGACTATGTGCTCAACATGGTCATGGAAGAGATCGCCGCTTTGGGCATTAAAGATCTGACCGTCAACGCAACGGCTCTGTTTGATATCCATCTGCCCATCATCGAGCACATCAAAAACGGTGTGGTCACCACCCTGATGACCGACTATATGGCAGCAAGCATCGGTAAGATCATCTGCTCCGGCATCATGGAAAACCCTGTCCAGTTCCGCACCCACGGCGGCCGCCCGGACGATATCGTTCATGGCAGAACCCCCATCGATGTGGCATTTGTGGCAGCGCCTCAGTCTGATGATATGGGCAACTGCACCGGTAAGTACGGCAAATCCGCCTGCGGCAGCTTCGGCTACGCCATCGTGGATGCCCAGTACGCCAAGAAAACCATCGTCATCACCGACGAGCTGGTGGAATATCCGCTGCTGGGCTTCTCCGTGCCCGAGGTATATGTAGACTATGTGGTTGCGGTGGATGCCATCGGCGATCCCAATGGTATCGTCTCCGGCACCACCCGGATCACTCGTGACCCGGTGGGTCTTGCCATGGCGCAGTGGGCTGCCAAGGTGGTGGAGCACTCCGGCCTGCTGGAAGACGGCTTCTCCTTCCAGACCGGTGCCGGCGGCGCAACGCTGGCTGGTGCAAAATTCCTGAAGGATATCATGCTGGAAAAGAACATTAAGGGCAGCTATGTCATGGGCGGCATCACCAAGTATATTCTGGAAATGTTGAACGAGGGCTGCTTCCGCACCATTCTGGACGGCCAGAGCTTTGACCTGGCAGCAGTGGAGTCTCTGCGTAACGACCCCCGTCATCAGGAGGTTTCCCTGTATCATTATGCAGGTCCCACCGCACCCAGCTCCATCGTTAAGAGCTTGGATACCATCTTTGCCGGTGCAACGGAAATCGACACCGACTTTAATGTAAATGTCCATACCGACTCCAACGGCGTCATCATGGGCGGCTCCGGTGGTCATAGCGACATCTGCGCCGGAGCAAAGATGTCCGTTATCATCACGCCCATGTTCCGTAATCGTCTGCCTATGATCCGTGACCGTGTTACCACCATCACCACCCCCGGTAAGGATGTGGATGTTCTGGTCACCCAGGGCGGTATCGCTGTCAACCCCCGTCAGGTGGAGCTGAAGGAGCGTCTGGTGGAAGCCGGCCTTCCCATCGTGGATATCCACGAGTTGCAGGACAAGGCAGAGAAAATGACCGGCAAGCCTCTGTCTGTGCCCCATGGGGACAAGGTGGTGGCAGAGGTCATCCATCGGGACGGCACCATCATCGACAGAATTTACAACACCCTGTAAGGGGAGGGCAGATTTATGCGTGAGATCAGCAGCGAAAAAATTACGCAGGTGGTGCGAAAACTCTGCATCGAAGCCAACTGCCATCTGCCCGGCGATGTAAAATCCGCCATTGAAAAGTCCCACCAGGGGGAAAACTGGCCTCAGGCCAGAGAAATTCTGGAACGGATCATGGAAAACTACGCCATCGCTGAGCGGGAGGATTGCCCCATTTGTCAGGATACCGGCGTTGCCTGTGTCTTCGTGAAAATGGGACAGGAAGTCCATGTGCAGGGCGATTTGGCGCAGGCCATCCATGAGGGCGTTCGGCAGGGCTATACCCAAGGGTATCTGCGAAAGAGCGTTGTCCGTGACCCTCTGGATCGGGTCAATACCGGGGACAATACCCCGGCTATGATCTACTACGATATCGTCCCCGGTGATGGCTTTGAGATCACTGTTGCCCCCAAGGGCTTTGGCAGCGAAAACATGAGCCAGATCAAGATGCTCAAGCCCTCCGACGGCCTGCAGGGCGTGAAGGATTTTGTGGTGCAGGTGGTCAAGGACGCAGGCCCCAATCCCTGTCCTCCCATTGTGGTGGGCGTTGGTATCGGCGGCACCTTCGACAAGGCGGCGCTGCTTGCCAAGAAGGCACTGATGCGCCATGCAGGTCAGCCCAATCCTGTCCCTTTCTACGCAGAACTGGAACAGGAACTGCTGGAAAAGATCAATGCTCTGGGCATTGGCCCTCAGGGCTTTGGGGGAAAGACCACTGCGCTGGCTGTTCATATTGAGCAGATGCCCACCCATATTGCCGGACTTCCTGTGGCAGTGAACATCAACTGCCATGTGACCCGACATCAAACGGAGGTGCTGTAAATGGCTATTTCTGTTTCCGTCCCCATGAGCCGGGATACGGCTCGCAGTCTGAAAGCAGGCGACAGCGTGCTGCTGTCCGGTGTGATCTACACCGCCCGTGATGCCGCCCACAAGCGGCTGTGTGAGCTGGCTGCCCAGGGAAAAGAGATGCCGCTGGATGTGAAAGATAGTGTGATCTACTTTGTTGGCCCGACCCCTGCCAAACCCGGGGAGGTCATCGGCTCTGCCGGCCCGACGACGGCCTACCGCATGGATGCTTACAGTCCCACGCTCATCGAGATGGGTCTGACCGGTATGATCGGCAAAGGTAAGCGCAACGAGACAGTTGTATCTGCTATGCGGACACATGGCGCTGTTTATTTCGGTGCCATCGGTGGCTGTGGAGCCCTTTTGAGCCGCTGCATCAAGAAGGCGGAAGTCATCGCCTATGAAGATCTGGGTGCAGAAGCCATCCGCCGCCTGGAGGTGGAGAACCTGCCTGTCATCGTGATCATTGACAGCGAAGGCAACAATCTGTACGAAACCGGTCGGGCTGACTATCTGGCCAGTTTGGAATAATCTTTCTTTGCCGCCCTCCGAAAACGGAGGGCGGTATTTTTACAAAATATTTGGTAAAAATGCTCAAAAGTAGCTTGACAAAAACGAAAAAAATGGGTAGCATATACGGAGGTACGCCGGTGTTTGGCGACCGCAATTATTGAAAGCATTTATGAGGTGCAAATATGACTGCAGACAAGAAAAAGGTATTGGTCATTGGCGTGATCGGCGCAGATGTCCATGCGGTTGGCAACAAGATCCTCTACCACGCCTTTACGGAAGCCGGTTTTGAAGTGGTGAATCTGGGCGTGATGGTTTCTCAGGAAGAGTACATTTCTGCCGCCATTGAGTCTGATGCTGATGCCATCGTCGTGTCCTCCCTGTACGGTCAGGGCGAGCTGGACTGCCGTGGTATGCGTGAAAAATGTAACGAAGCAGGTCTGGTTGGCATTCCTCTGGTGGTTGGCGGTAACATCGTTATCGGCAAGCAGCAGTTTGAGGATGTGGAGCGCCGCTTTAAGGACATGGGCTTTGACCGTGCATTCCCTCCCGGCACTTCCCCTGAAACTACCATTGCAGCCCTGCGGGAACTGCTGCACATGGACGGTGAGGAAAAGTGAAACCGATCCTTTTGATTGATTTTGGTTCTACATATACAAAATTAACTGCTGTGGATGTGGAAGGAGAGCAGATTCTCGGAACTGCCGCTTCTTACACCACTGTCCAGACCGACATTAATGATGGTTTGGAAAAAGGCCTGCAAATGCTGGAAGCTAAAATCGGCAAGGTGGAATTTGTGGAAACCTATGCCTGTTCCTCTGCTGCCGGTGGCCTGCGGATGGTTGCCAGTGGCCTTGTGCCGGAGCTGACCTCGGAAGCGGCAAAGCTGGCTTCCCTGGGTGCAGGTGCAAAGATCGTAGGCCTCTATTCCTTCCAACTGACGGAAGATGATCTGGAGGAGATCGCTGCTTTACAGCCGGATATTTTCCTGCTGGTGGGCGGTACCGACGGTGGCAACACCGCCTGCATCCTCCACAATGCGGAAATGCTGTCTCACTTGGAGCCGAAATTCCCGGTGGTCATTGCCGGAAACCGCAGCGCCGCAAGGCAGTGCCAGCGGCTGCTTGCTAATTTCGAGACCTATATCTGCCCCAATGTGATGCCCAAGTTCGGCACGCTGAACATTGAGCCTACACAAAAGCAGATTCGGGAAATTTTTCTCAACCGCATCATTCAGGCCAAGGGTCTGAGCAAGGCTACCACCCTGTTGTCTGACATTATGATGCCTACCCCTTCGGCAGTGCTGCAAGCCATGGAGCTTTTAAGCGAAGGCTGCGACGGGGAGAGCGGTATCGGCGATTTGATCGCCGTGGATGTAGGCGGTGCCACCACCGATATCTATTCCATTGCCGACGGTATGCCCGAGGGCATGAACACTGTTTATAAAGGCCTGATGGAACCTTTCTCCAAGCGAACGGTGGAAGGAGACATCGGTATGCGCTACTCGGTCAAAGGCATTCTGGAGGCCGCCGGTGCAGACCGGATCGGTCAGATCGCCGGGATCAAGCCGGATAGGGTAGAGCAGTTGGTTTCCTGGCTGCGGGAGCACACGGACTCTGTGCCCGACGGCAACGAGGAACTGGAAAAGCTGGACTATGCCCTGGCTGCCATGGCCATCGAAACGGCGGTTGCCCGTCATGCAGGTACCATGGAAGAGACCTATACCATGATGGGGCTGACCTATGTGCAGTCCGGCAAAAATCTGACCCATGTGAAACAGATCGTGGTAACAGGCGGCAGCCTGATCCATACCAAGCGCACGGAAGAAATTGCAAAATACGCACTTTATTCCCCGGCACAGCCCATGTCCCTGCGGCCGAAAGAGGCCTCGGTGTGGGTGGACAGAACATACATCTTGGCCGCAATGGGGCTTATCAGCAGCCGCTATCCCCAGCAGGCCCTTAGAATCATGAAGAAAGAGCTGGAATATTATGGACATTCAGAATAAGCGCATTTCCAATGATGAATTTATGAAGCAGCGTCAGGAAGTCCTGACCCAGTGGCCCACTGGCAAAGATGTTGACCTGGAGGAGGCTGTGGCTTATCACAAGTCCATGCCTCAGGAGCGGATCTTCGCCAAAAAGCTGCTGGATGCCAAAAGAGAAGGCCGCACCCTGGTGCAGCCCAGAGCAGGTGTGCCTGTCATTGAGGAGCACATCAAGCTGATGCAGTATTTGCAGGATCATGGTGAAGCAGACCTGCTGCCTTCTACCATCGACTCCTACACCCGTCAGAACCGCTATGAAGAAGCGGAAAACGGTATTTCCGAGTCCATCCGCCTGGGCAGAGCCATGCTTAATGGATTTCCGGCAGTGAACCACGGCGTCGCCGGATGCCGCCGGGTGGTGGAAAGTGTCCATACTCCCTTGCAGGTTCGCCACGGCACACCCGATGCCCGGCTTTTGACGGAGATCACCTACGCCGGTGGCTTTACCAGCTACGAAGGCGGCGGTATTTCCTACAACCTGCCTTATTGTAAGAATATTCCCATGGAGCGTACCATCCGGGACTGGCAGTATGTGGATCGTCTGACAGGACTGTATGAAGAAATGGGCGTTTCCATCAACCGGGAACCCTACGGCCCTCTGACAGGCACACTGGTTCCTCCCTGCATTTCCCACGCTGCCGCCATTATTGAGGCACTGCTGGCAGCCGAGCAGGGCGTTAAGAACATCACCGTCGGCTATGGTCAGTGCGGCAATCTGGTTCAGGATATCGCCGCTATCCGCACCTTGCAGGAGCTGACCGATGAATATCTGCACAAGTACGGCTACGACGATGTGGAAGTGACCACCGTCCTACATCAGTGGATGGGTGGCTTCCCTGCGGACGAAGCCAAGGCATTCGGTGTTATCGCTTCCGGCAGTATGATCGCAGCTCTGTCCAAGGCTACCAAGGTCATCGTCAAGACCCCCCATGAGGCCGTGGGCATCCCCACCATGGAAGCCAACGCCGAGGGTCTGCGCTGCACCAAGCAGGTGGTCAACATGATGGCAGATCAGGTGTTCCAGGCTGCAACGCTGGAAGAAGAAAAAGAGATCATCCGTCAGGAGACTCGCTGCATTGTGGATAAGTGCTTCGAGCTGGGCAATGGCGATATCGCTGTGGGTATCTGCCGTGGTGTGCAGGCAGGCGTTCTGGATGTACCCTTTGCACCTTGCCGTGCCAACGCAGGCCTGATGCTGCCCTGCCGTGACAACGACGGCGCTGTGCGCATTCTGTCTATGGGCAATCTGCCTTTCAGCCAGGATCTGAAGGATTTCCACGCCGCCAAGATCGAAGAGCGTGCCAAGGCCGAAGGCCGAAAGGCATCCTTCCAGATGGTGGTGGATGATGTTTACGCAATCGGTAAGGGTCGCCTGGTGGGCCGCCCCAAATATTGATAACAAAAAGGGAGATTAAAAAACATGAAAATTATTGATGTTGTTTGCTCCGGCGGTCGTACCGGCTTCTATTTCGATGACCAGAGAGCCATTAAAGGTGGCGCCGGTCACGATGGCATTTTCTATGTAGGCGCTCCTGTGACGGAAGGCTTCCGCTCTGTCCGTCAGGCCGGTGAGTCCATCTCCGTGATGATCATTCTGGAAGATGGTCAGGTGGCATTCGGCGACTGCGCCGCTGTTCAGTACTCCGGTGCAGGCGGACGGGATCCGCTGTTCCTGGCAGAAGATTTTATCCCCATGATCGACAAGTACATCAAGCCTCAGTTGGTGGGTAAGGAAGCAGATAATTTCCGCCAGCTGGCTACCATGATGGAAGCTATTCAGATCGATGGCAAGCGGCTGCACACTGCGATTCGCTACGGCATGAGCCAGGCGATTCTGGATGCGGTTGCCAAGGCAACCGGCCGCCTGATGTGCGAAGTTGTGGCTGATGAATATGGCTGCACCGTGTCCGACAAGCCCATCGATATCTTCACCCAGTCCGGCGATGACCGCTACAACGGTGCCGACAAGATGATTATTAAGGGCGCTCAGGTTCTGCCTCACGCTCTGATCAACAATGTGGAAGACAAACTGGGCCTGAAGGGCGAAAAGCTGGAAGCCTATGTAGCATGGCTCCGTGACCGCATTCTGGAGCACCGCACCAGCGAGGATTACCTGCCCATTTTCCACATTGATGTTTACGGTACCATCGGTGCCATTTTCGGCAACAACAACTACACTGCTATGGCTGACTATATTGAGAATCTGGGCAAGATCGCCAAGCCCTTCCACCTGCGCATCGAAGGCCCCATGGACTGCGATACCGACCGTGAGACTCAGATGACTGCTTTGGCAGGCCTGACCGCTGAGCTGGATCGCCGTGGCTGCGATGTAGAACTGGTTGCCGACGAGTGGTGCAACACTTTGGAGGATATCAAGCTGTTTGCTGACCACAAGGCAGGTCACATGGTGCAGATCAAGACCCCTGACCTGGGCGGCATCAACAACACCATCGAGGCAGTTCTGTACTGTAAGGAAAAGGGCATTGGTGCTTATCAGGGCGGCACCTGTAACGAGACAGACCGTTCTGCTCAGGTTTGTGTCCACTGCGCCATGGCTACTCAGCCGGTGCAGATCCTGGCAAAACCCGGTATGGGCGTGGACGAAGGCTACATGATCGTTTACAACGAAATGAACCGGATCATCGCCATCCGCAATGCCAAGAAAAACCGTCAGTAATTGAGAAATCAGAGACCGAAAGGGGGAGCTCCCTTTCGGTCTTCCTTTTATGACTGATTGTCTTTGATGGAAAGACAATTGAAAAAGAAATTGTGAAAAAAACCGTGATTTCATGATTTTAGGTATTTTGCGCATTGACAATCTTGCTATTTCATAATATCATAGGAATGCTGGCGTAAATACACAATATCTGTATATCTACGCCGAATATTTTTGACACAATTTACAACAGATAAGGAGTCGATCCTATGATCCGTTCTTTGGAACAGCTGCGTATTTCTGGGGAAAACACTTGTTCCAGCCGCCTGGCTGTGGCTGTGGCACAGGATGCAGAAGTATTGCTGGCGGTAGACAAAGCACACCGTTTGGGCATTGCCACTGCGACACTGGTGGGCGAGGAAAGTGAAATTCGCAGCATCGCTGCCCAGTTAAATATTGACCTTGCAGACTATGAGATCGTTCAGGAAAGTGACAAGGTGGAAGCCTGCCGCAAGGCCGTGAAGCTGGTGCGTGACAAGCAGGCGGATGTGGTGATGAAGGGTATCGTGGATACCGCCATCATCCTGAAAGCGGTTCTGGATAAGGAGATCGGCCTGCGAGATGCTCCGGTCCTGTCCCATGTGGCAGTATTTGAAGTGCCGGGCTACGATCGGCTGTTCTATCTTTCCGATGCGGCTATGAATATTGCCCCCGATGTGGAAGCAAAAAAGCATATTTTGAAAAACACGGTGAAGGTTGCCCACGCTTTGGGCAATGAAAATCCCATTGCCGCCTGCCTGTGCGCCGTGGAAAAGGTGAACCCCAAGATGCAGGCAACACTGGATGCTGCCGCTCTGGTGGAAGCAAACAAGGCCGGGGAGATCGATGGCTGTACGGTCATTGGCCCTCTGGCACTGGATAATGCCATTTCCGTGGAAGCTGCCCACCATAAGGGCATCACCGATCCCAATGCCGGTCGTGCAGATATCCTGCTGGTGCCTGCCATTGAGGTGGGCAATGTGTTCTACAAGTCCATGGTCTTTATGGCTAAGGCAAAAAATGCCGGTGTCATCGTGGGCGCAAAAGCCCCCATCGTGCTGACCAGCCGGGCAGATTCCGACGAGACAAAGCTTAACTCCATTGCGCTGGCGCTGAAAATTGCCGCCGCCAATGAAAAATAAGGAGTAACCTATGACCCAACACAAAGTTCTGGCTATGAACTTCGGTTCTACCTCCACCAAAGTCGCCATCTATGAAGGCGATCAGGAGATCATGCTTCAGGTGTTCCGCCATACCCCGGAGGAAATGTCCCACATTTCCACTATGGAGGAAAACGCTGCTTTCCGCAAGGGTGTGATCCTGGCCTACCTGAAAGAGCAGGGGGTTGACCTGAATGAACTCGATGCCATCGTCGGTCGTGGCGGCCTGATGAAGCCCATCGAAGGCGGCACATATCTGGTAAACGAGGACATGCTCCGTGACCTGCACAGCTGCAACTATGGCTTCCATGTGTGCAATTTGGGTGGCATTCTGGCCTCCGAGATCGGCGCAGAGATCGGCAAGCCTGCCTATGTGGTAGACCCTCCGGTGGTCTATGAGATCGACGAGGTGGCAAGCCTTTCCGGTCACCCGGATTTTCCCCGTCGTCCTTTGTTCCACGCTCTGAATCAGAAGGCCATTGCCAAACGCTACGCTGACCAGATCGGCAAGCGTTATGAAGATCTGAACCTGATCGTTGCCCACATGGGCGGCGGTACCACCGTAGGTGCACACCATAATGGCCGGGTCATTGATGTGAACAATGGACTGGAAGGCGAGGGTGCCTATACCGGCGAACGGCCGGGTACTTTGCCGGTGCTGGATGTGGTTCGTGCCACCTTGAGCGGCAAATACGGCACCACCTATGAGCAGCTGCGGCACATGTTCTGTATGAAGTGCGGTCTTGTAGGCTACACCGGCACCAACGATGGTCGGGAGATCACCCGCCGCATTGCTGAAGGGGATAAGCAGGCAGAACTTGCCTACCGTGGCATGGCCTATCAGGTAGCCAAGGAGATCGGCGCACTGGGTGCAGCCCTCCATGGCAAGGTAGATGCCATCCTGCTGACCGGCGGCTTTGCTTACGATAAGACACTGATGGGCTGGATCGAAGAGTATGTCAGCTATCTGGCACCTGTCCATGTGTTCCCCGGCGAGGATGAGATGCTGGCTCTGGCACAGGGCGCACAGCGTGTGCTCAATGGCCGAGAGGAAGCAAAGGTGTATAGAACATGAAAAGAATGCAGATCATTACCGGCCACTATGGCTCCGGCAAGACGGAATATGCCGTCAACCTGGCGCTGAAGCTGGCTAAAGAGCGGGAAAATGTGGCGCTGGCGGATCTTGATATCGTCAATCCCTATTTTCGCAGTTTTGAGCAGGCCAGGCGGCTGGAAGATGCGGGTATTCGGGTGATCGTCACATCCTGTGGCGGCGTGGCGGATATCCCTGCTATCAACCCGGAAGTGCTGTCCATTTTCCAGCAGGAAAAGTGGACAGGCGTGCTGGATATCGGCGGCGACCCGATTGGCGCCAGAGTTTTGGCACGATTTGCCCCCCAGCTTCGACCGGAGGAATTTGACTTGCTGTTCGTCCTCAATGCCAACCGCCCGGAAACAAAGGATGTGGACAGCGCTTTGGCCTATATGCAGGCCATCGAATTTGAGTGCCGTCAGAAAGTGACGGGCATCATCAACAACACCCACCTGTGTGCCGAAACCACCCCGGAGGAGATCTTGAAGGGTGCGGCATTGGCGCAGCAGCTGTCTGAAAAGACAGGTTTGCCTGTTGTCCACCATGCGGTGCAGCAGAAATTTGTGGATGAAGTGAAGGATAAACTCGTCGGAGAGATTCTGCCGATGAATATCTATATGAAAAAACCTTGGGAAATTGTATTCTGTGAGGAGGATTATTAACATGGCCGGAAAAGTTACTTTCGACCGGGACAGATGTAAGGGCTGCGAGCTTTGCGCTCTGGTTTGTCCCAAACACATCATCGTCATGGACGCTGATGCCACCAACCGCAAGGGCTATCACCCTGCCACCGTGCCTGCCGAGAACGCTGACAAGTGTACCGGCTGCGCCAGCTGCGCAAAAATGTGCCCTGATTCCATTATTACCGTAGAACGGGACTAAGGAGGAAACCATGGAAAAAGAACTGTGGAAAGGCAACGAAGCCGTTGCCGAAGCCGCCATTCGTGCCGGCTGTAAGTATTTCTTCGGCTATCCCATTACCCCCCAGAATGAGATCCCGGAGTATCTGTCCTACCACCTGCCTAAGGTGGGAGGCTGTTTCCTGCAGGCTGAGTCTGAGGTTGCAGCCATCAATATGATCTACGGCGCTGCCGGATGCGGCGTGCGCTGCATGACATCTTCTTCCTCTCCCGGAATTTCCCTGAAGCAGGAAGGTATCACCTATATGTGCGGTGCAGAACTGCCTGCTGTTATCATCAACATGATGCGTGGCGGCCCCGGTCTGGGCACCATTCAGCCTGCACAGGGCGACTACTTCCAGGCTACCCGTGGCGGCGGCAACGGTGACTACCGTCATCTGGTCTACGCACCTGCCACCATTCAGGAAGCTGCCGACTATGTGCAGATGGCCTTCGATGTGGCTGACCAGTATCGTAACCCCGTCATGGTTCTGGCTGACGGCATGATCGGTCAGATGATGGAAGCTATCGAGTGGCGTGAACTGCCCAAGCGTGAGCTGCCCGAAAAGACCTGGGCTACCACCGGTACCAAGGGTCAGCGCAAGCCGAACATCATCAACTCTCTGTACATCGACCCCAACCTGTGTGCCGAGCACAATGAGCGCCTGGCTGCCAAGTACAAGGCCATGGAAGAGAACGAGACCCGTTGGGAAGAAGTGAATACCGAAAACTGTGAAGTTCTGTTTGTGGCTTACGGCACTCCTTCCAGAATTACCAAGGCTGCCATTAAAATGCTGGAAAAGGAAGGCATTAAGGCTGGCCTGTTCCGTCCCATCACCCTGTGGCCCTTTGCCGGCAAGCAGCTGAAAAAAGTGGCATCTCAGGACAGCGTCAAGGCCGTTGTGGACTTTGAGCTGAGCATGGGTCAGATGATCGACGACGTTAAGATTGCCCTGGAGGGCTGCCGTCCTGTATCCTTTATCGGTAAGGCCGGCGGTGTGGTTCCCACCCCTGCTGAGGTGGCTTCTGCGGCAAAAGCAGCCATCGGGAGGTAAGAAATCATGGCAATTGTATATGAAAAAACCAAGGGCTTGACAGATGCCGAGCTGCACTACTGCCCCGGTTGTACCCACGGTATCGTCCACAAGCTGGTGGCCGAGGTTCTGGAAGAACTGGGTCTGCTGGGCACCACCATCGGTGTTGCACCGGTTGGCTGCTCCGTCTTTGCTTATAACTACTTTAACTGCGATATGCACGAGGCCGCTCACGGTCGTGCACCTGCTGTGGCTACCGCTATCAAGCGTGTTTCCGAGCCCGGCACTACCGTCTTTACTTACCAGGGTGACGGCGACCTGGCTGCCATCGGTACTGCCGAGGTCGTCCACGCCGCTATGCGTGGTGAAAAGATCACCACCATCTTCATCAACAACGCTATTTACGGCATGACCGGCGGCCAGATGGCTCCTACCACTCTGGTTGGTCAGAAGGCTACCACCGCCCCTCTGGGTCGTGATGCCGACCACTACGGCAAACCCATCCGCATGAGCGAGATCATCTCCACGCTGGAAGGCGCTGCCTATGTTACCCGTGTTTCTGTCCACGATCTGGCAAACCTGAACAAGGCAAAAAAGGCTATCAAGAAGGCTTTCCAGATGCAGATGGAAGGCAAGGGATATACCTTCGTGGAAGTGCTGGCCTGCTGTCCTACCAACTGGGGCAAGACGCCTGTGGCAGCCATCGACTGGCTGAAGGAAAACATGATCCCCTACTTCCCCTTGGGCGTGTACAAGGATGTTGACGAGGAGGTAAAGTAAGATGACCAATGAAATCATGATCGCCGGTTTCGGCGGACAGGGCGTTATGGCCATCGGCAAGACTCTGGCAGAAGCCGGTATGAAGGAAGGCAAGGATGTTTCCTGGCTGCCTTCTTACGGCCCCGAAATGCGTGGCGGCACCGCCAACTGCTGTGTGGTCATCTCCGAAGATGAGATCATTTGTCCCATCGTTCTGGAGCCTACGGAACTGATCGCTATGAACCTGCCTTCTCTGCGCAAGTTCGAGCCTACAGTGGTCAAGGGCGGCACGATCTTTGTCAACAGCTCCATCATCACCGAGAAGGTGGAGCGTGAGGATGTGCGTGTCATTTATGTGCCCTGTCTGGACATTGCCAATGAGCTGGGCAATGCAAAGGTAGCCAACATGGTCATGCTGGGTGCTTACATCGAAGCCATGGGCAATCTGGGCACCGAGACCATCAAGGAAATGCTGGTGCACATGTTCACCGGCCCCAAGGCCAAGCTGGTTGACCTGAATATTGAGGCTCTGCGCCGTGGCGCTGCCTGCGTAAAGTAATTTTTAAGGAGAAAGTAGAAATGCTGGATCTGGAAATCAAGATCATTAAAAACGAAAACCCCAAGCAGAAGCCTGCGGACGAGTCTAAGCTGGGCTTTGGTAAATATTTCACCGACCACATGTTCATTGTGGAGTACGATGAAGGTCAGGGCTGGCACGATGCTCGTATTCAGCCTTACGGCCCTCTGCAGATCGACCCTGCTTCTCCCGTGCTGCACTACAGCCAGGAGATCTTTGAAGGCCTGAAGGCCTACCGCCGTGCTGACGGTCACATTCAGATGTTCCGTCCCATGGAAAACGCCATGCGTATGAACCGCAGCGCAGAGCGTATGGTCATGCCCCAGCTGGATGCAGACTTCCAGGTGAAGGCCATGAAGCTGCTGGTAGAGACCGAGCAGGATTGGGTGCCTCATCGTGACGGTACTTCTCTGTACCTGCGTCCCACCATGATCTCCGATGGCGCCGAGCTGGGCGTTCACCCTGCAAAGCACTATCTGTACTACATCATCTGTTCTCCTGCCGGTTCTTACTATAAGAACGGTATGGCACCTGTGAATATCCACATCGAGGACAGCTATGTTCGTGCCGTCAAGGGCGGTACCGGTGCTGCCAAGACCGGCGGTAACTACTCCGCTTCTCTGCGTGCCGCTTACGAAGCTTCCAAGAATGGTTTCGACCAGGTTCTGTGGCTGGATGGCAAGCAGAATAAGTATGTGGAAGAAGTGGGCGCTATGAACATGATGTTCGTCATCGACCACAAGCTGTGCACCGCTCCCACCGGCGGCTCTATCCTGCCCGGCATCACCCGTAAGAGCGTGCTGCGTCTGGCAGCCGACATGGGTCTGGAAATCGAGGAGCGTCCCATCTCCGTGGCAGAGCTGTACGAGGCTTACACCAAGG